>JAKDKQ010000437.1 GCA_030453295.1 Janibacter sp. | reverse complement strand
GTCGACATCCTCACCCGCAAGGCGGTGCTGGCCTGCACCGAGCACGATGTCGCCGCGCTGCAGGTCGGCGGAGGAGTCGCTGCCAACAGGCGGCTGCGGGCCATGGCCCAGCAGCGGTGCGACGACGCGGGCATCGCGCTGCGCGTGCCCCGGCCGGGGCTCTGCACCGACAACGGCGCCATGGTCGCGAGCCTCGGCGCCCAGATGATGATCAAGGGTCGGCCGGCCAGCGACCTCTCCCTGCCGGCGGACAGCTCACTGCCCGTCACCGACGTGCAGACCGGGCTGCCCGTGCACGTGGACCACGACCACGCGCACTAGCGCGACGCAGGGCGGCCTCAGCCGCAGCGCAGCAGGCCCATGTCCTCCTTGAGGGTGAGGACCCGGGTCACCGAGGCGGTGACCTGCTTGGCGAAGGCGGGGTCTCCCTTCGCCCTGGTCTGGATGGCGGTGACCATCGTGGGCACCTGCGCGGGGTCAGCGGTGAGCACGATGTCACCGCCGGCGGCGATGAACTTCGTCGCGCGCTCACCGACCGGCGTCGCGGCGACGGCCTTGGCAGCGCCGACGTCATCCGTGATGGCGACCCCGTCGAAGCCCATGTCCTTGCGCAGCATGCCGGTCACGATCTTGGTGGAGAACAGTGCCGGCGTCTCGCCGTCGATCTTCGGGTAGTGGGCCGAGCCGACCATGACGATCCGGGTCCCGCCCTCGATGTTCTGGGCGAAGGGGGCGAGGTGGGGGTCCGAGGTCGTCGCCACCGTGTCGCTGATGCCCGTGGCCGTGAGGTCGGTGTTGCCCGTGATCCGGCCGATGCCGGGGAAGTGCTTGACCGTCGGCTCGACGCCGGCGTCCTGCATGCCCTGCGCGAAGGCGAGAGCTCCCTTGCCCGCGGCGGCCGGTGTGGAGCCGTACTGGCGGCTCCACTTGCCGATCGGCTCGTTGGCACGGCCGATGTCGGTGGGCACCGTGTCGGCGACAGGCGCGAGGTTGACGTTGACGCCGGCCTGCTTGAGCTCGCTGCCCCATGCCTTGGCGGAGGCCCGCAGGCTCGGGTCCTGGGCCTGCTCGAGGCCGGAGGGCAAGGGGGTGAAGCCGGACCCGGTCAGCTGCTGGACCTCGCCCCCCTCCTGGTCCGCGGAGACGAGCATCCCGACCTTGGTGCCCTTGACCGTCGGGGAGACCTCCTGCAGGTGGCTGCTCGCAGCCGCGACGGTGGAGGAGTCCTGCCAGCCGCCGAGATAGAGCATCGATCCGAGGCCCTGCTCGGAGATCGCGGTGTCGAGGCCGGCTGGGGAGCCCGGCTGCATGGCGGCCATGAGCAGCTGGCCGGCCTGCTGGGTGGGTGTCATGGCATCGCGGACCTGGGCGACGCACGTGCTGGCACTGGGTCCGGCCGCGGTGGAGCTCGAGGTCGAGGGAGAAGAGGAGGGCGAGGAGGAGCGTGTGCTCGAGGACGACGTCGGGGACGAGGCGGAGCTGTTCGTGGAGGACGAGGAACCGGAGGCGGTCGGTCCGTCGGGGGAGTCCGAACCGCACCCGACGAGGGCGAGGACGGCCAGGCCGGCGGCGGCGCGGGTCAGGTGACGAGGTCGGGTCGGCATGAGCGCAGGCTACCCGGGCGAACAAAGGTCACCGTTGGGCAACGGTCCAGACCAGGTCGCCCAACCCCTGTCTTTCGTGGGGGAAGAGCGCTACCTTCTTTACAAATTGTTGACTTCTGGGGAGATGCTGTGCGGATACATATGGTGATGTTCAGATGGCTCATGGCTGCCGCCTTGGGCCCTGTTCACGGGTTTTGCGCTGGCGCCGGCGGCGTCCGCGGCGGAGATCGAGTCGGGGGGTCCACTCAACTCGATCATCATCTCGCCGTCGCTGAACTGCGATGTGCGGTATCAGGGTGACAGTGACGGCGAGTGGTACGACGACGTGGCGTGTGGGACCTTCGTGGCCTTCGCCGGCAACCTGTACGGACCCGAGGAGGTCCCTGCAGGCAGCGGTGCGACGTCCGTGCCCAACTACGTTCCCTTCACCGCGGTCTCCCAGAGCGGCATGACCGGTACCGGGACCAGCTCCGACCCGTACACCATCACCACCACGGTCGCTCT
>JAKDKQ010000436.1 GCA_030453295.1 Janibacter sp. | reverse complement strand
CGGGGGGGGCGGGGCGCGCATGCCCCCCCGCCGGCCCCGCCCGGGGGGGGCGCGGCGTGGCCCGGGCGGGGGGCCCTGGAGCCGCCCCCACGGCCGCACCATGGCCGTCGCGAGCGCGAAGCGCTGGGCCTGACCGGACGACAGGGTCCCGGGCAGCTGATCGGCGACGTGGGTGATCTGCGCCTCGTCGAGCGCGCCCGCGACGACCGCATCGGGTTCGTCCACGGAGTGCCCACGCGCGAGGAGGTCGAGGTGCTCGGCGACCGTGAGGTCGGGCAGGATGCCGAGGTCGCCGAGCACGGCGCACACAGCGCGCCGGGTCTGCGGCTGACGGGTGTCCAGCCGATGCTCACCGAGGAGGACCTCCCCTGCGTCCGCGGTGTCCGCGCCGACCACGCAGCGCAGGGCCGTCGACTTGCCGACACCATTGGGCCCGACGAGGGCCACGACCTCGCCCGCGGAGACCTCGAGGTCGAGACCTGCGAGCACGGATCGACCACCGAACCCCTTGGCCAGACCCGTGATGCTCAGCATGGTCAGGCGAGGTCGAGGGCGAGATCGATGATCGGCGAGGAGTGGGTCAGCGCGCCGACGCTCATGAAGTCGATCCCCGTGGCTCCGTACTCGGCAGCGACGTCGAGGGTCAGGCCTCCGGTCGCCTCGATCTCGACGCTCTCGCCCCGCTCCTGCGCCCAGGCCCTCGCGGCGTGGACGGTCGCGCGGAGCAGGTCGGTGGACATGTTGTCGCACATGAGGAATCGGGAGCCGGCCACGAGCGCCTCGAGTGCCTGCTCGGTCGTCTCCACCTCGACCTCGACGGTCACGTCCGGATAGCGCTCACGGATGGCGGTGTACGCAGCGCCCACTCCCCCGGCCGCGAGGACGTGGTTGTCCTTGACCATCGCGACGTCGAAGAGGCCCATCCGCTTGTTGGTCCCGCCACCCGCGCGCACGGCGTACTTCTCGAGCGCGCGCAGCCCCGGCGTCGTCTTGCGGGTGTCGAGGACGGTGCAGCCACTCCCTTCGAGCGCGTCCGCCCAGCGGCGGGTGTGCGTGGCAACGCCCGACAGCCGCGACATGATGTTGAGCAGGGTCCGCTCGGCCATGAGTACCTGCTGCGTCGGTCCGTCGAGGACGGCGATGACGTCCCCCCGCGCCAGACGCGTCCCGTCGTCGATCCGCACGTCGAGCGAAGGGGAGGCCCCGCCAGTCCTCGCGGCGACCCCCTCCAGCACGAGGGCGATGACCGGCCCACCGGCGAGGACCCCCGACTCACGGGCCACCACATGGCCGGTGGCGAGCTGGTCCGCGGGGATCGTGGCGGTGCTCGTGACGTCGAGGCCGCGCGGACCGAGGTCCTCCTCGAGCGCGATGTCGACGAGCCGGCGGGCCTCGTCGACCGGGAAGTCGAGCATCGTCACTGCGTCCCCTCCAGCGGGTCGTCGTCGGCTGCGTCCTCGTCCTCCTGCGGCCACGCGAGATCGACATCGAGCTTGATGACCGCGAGCTCGCCGTCGTCGGGGTCGCGCACGTGCAGCAGGTGGGCAGCCCACCCGGCGTCGTCGTGCTCGGTGTGGTCGCGACGCACGTGACCCCCTCGTGTCTCCTCGCGCAGGTACGCAGCCGTGGCCAGCGCCTGTCCGAGGTGGAGCAGGTTGCTCGTCTCCCACGAGAGGGGCCCGGGCTCGGCGGTGCCCGAGGGCAGCTCGGCCAGAGCCGCCAGCTCGGCGAGCGCGCCGCTGGTGGACTCGGCGGAGCGGAGCGGACCGACCCCGCGCGTCATCGTGCGCTGCACCTCCTCGCGGTGACGTGCGTCGAGGAGGCCGGTGCCGCCCTCGCCCGTCGTCGTAGCGGGCGGCAGCTCCCCGGCTGCCAGCCGCTGCGTGAGGTCCTCAGCGATGCGGTGGGCGAAGACGAGCCCCTCGAGCAACGAGTTGCTCGCCAGCCGATTGGCGCCGTGGACCCCGGTGCACGAGGTCTCCCCGCACGCGTAGAGGCCGGGCAGGTTGGTGCGGCCCCGCAGGTCGGTGCGCACCCCGCCCGAGGCGTAGTGCTGCGCTGGCGCGACGGGGATCGGCTGGGTCGCCGGGTCGATCCCGAGCTCGCGGCAGCGCGCGA
>JAKDKQ010000435.1 GCA_030453295.1 Janibacter sp. | reverse complement strand
GCCGACCTGCGCGGCCGCATCGTCTCCGTCATCCCCGAGACCCGCGACGCCGCCACGATCACCATCCGCGCCGGCCGGGACTGGCAGGGTCACTCGCCCGGTCAGTACATCCGCGTCGGTGTCGACGTCGACGGCCGCCGCCTGTGGCGCGCCTACTCCCTGACCTCCGACACGAGCGCCCGCGACGGTCTGATCTCAATCACCGTCAAGGCGATGCCCGACGGTCTGGTCTCCCGGCACCTCGTGCACCACACGCGGCCGGGCACGATCGTCCAGCTCGACCAGGCGACCGGCGACTTCATGCTCCCGCAGAGCGTGCCGCCCAAGGTCCTCTTCCTCACCGGTGGCTCCGGCATCACGCCCGTCATGGGCATGATGCGCAACCACGACTTCGACGGGCTGGACGTCGTCCACGCGCACTCCGCGCCGACGGCCGACGACGTGATCTTCGCCAAGGAGCTGGCCAGCCCCGCTCCCGGCGTGCGCGTCATGGTGCGCCACACCGACGACGAGGGCATGTTCACCCCCGACCAGCTCGACGAGCTCGTCCCCGACTGGCACGACCGCGAGACCTGGATCTGCGGGCCGACGCCGATGCTCGACGCCTTCGAGGCCCACTACGAGGCCGCGGGCAAGAGCGAGCTGCTCCACGTGGAGCGCTTCCGCCCGACCATCGTCGAGGCCGGCGAAGGGGGCACTGCCTCCCTTCGTGTCGGCAGCGACACCAAGACCCTCGAGCTCGACGGCGCCACCACGATCCTCGACGCCGCCGAGGACGCCGGCGTCCTCATGCCGAGCGGGTGCCGGATGGGCATCTGCTTCAGCTGCGTGCTGCCCATGACCGATGGCGCCGTGCGCGACCTGCGCACCGGCGACCTGACCACGACGACTCCCGATGACCCCGCGGTCAAGGTGCAGACCTGCATCTCCGCCGTCGCGGGTTCCTGCACCATCGAGACCAAGGAGAAGTGACCATGACTGCCACTCTCGAGCGCACGACGGACGCCCGCATCACCGGCGGCATGTCCGATGTCATCCACACCCACGTCAATCTCACCGAGTCGCCGATCTCGCACCTCACCCCGGAGCGGATCGAGGAGCTCGGTCGCGAGCTCGACGGGATCCGCGCGTCCGTCATGGACTCGCTGGGCGAGGCCGATGCCCGCTACATCCGCCGCGTGATCAAGGCGCAGCGCTACCTGGAGATCGGTGGCCGCGCCGCCCTGTTCTTCTCCGGCAACCCGATCGCCTGGGTGGCCGGCACGGCCGCGCTGAGCGCGTCCAAGATCCTGGACAACATGGAGGTCGGGCACAACATCATCCACGGCCAGTGGGACTGGATGCGCGACCCGAGCATCCACTCCTCCACGTGGGAGTGGGACAACGTCACCCCGGCGGACCACTGGAAGAGCAGCCACAACCAGGTGCACCACACGTACACCAACGTCGTCGGCCACGACAACGACCTGGGCTACGGCATCATGCGTGTCGACGACGCGCAGAAGTGGTACCCGGGCTACCTGATCCAGCCGATCACGCAGTTCATCAATGCCACGCTCTTCGAGTACGGGATCGCCGCGTACGACCTCGAGCTCGGCAAGAACTGGAAGACCCGCAAGGACAACCCGGAGTGGATGTTCGAGGCGAAGAAGGTCGTCAACAAGATCAAGAAGCAGGCCGGCAAGGACTACCTGCTCTTCCCGCTGCTGTCGGGGCCGAACTTCCTGTCGACCCTCGGCGCCAATGTCGTGGCCAACCTCGTGCGCAACTACTGGACGCACTCGGTCATCATGTGCGGCCACTTCCCGGCGGGCGTGAAGACCTTCACCAAGAACTCGATCGACGGTGAGACCCGCGGCGAGTGGTACCTGCGCCAGATGCTCGGCTCGGCCAACATCACCGGCTCGACGCCGATGCACATCGCCACCGGTCACCTGAGCTACCAGATCGAGCACCACCTCTTCCCCGACATGCCCAGCCGCCGCTACCCGGAGATCGCCCCGCGCATCCAGGCGCTCTTCGCCGAGTACGGCCTGGAGTACGTCTCCGGGTCGCTGCCCAAGCAGGTCGGCTCCGCGTGGAGCGAGATCATCCGCCTGTCCCTGCCCAACGACACCTCGCT
>JAKDKQ010000071.1 GCA_030453295.1 Janibacter sp. | reverse complement strand
GGGCCACGGATCGCCTTCTGCCACGGGCTCTTCGGGCAGGGCCGCAACTGGAACCAGATCGCCAAGGGCCTGAGCGACATCGCCCGGCCGACGCTGCTGGACATGCCCGACCACGGACGATCGCCGTGGACCGAGCGGTTCGACTACGTGGGGGCGGCGGACATCGTCGCCGACAGCCTGCGCGCGATCGACGCCGACGAGCCGTGGATCGTCGTCGGGCACTCGATGGGCGGCAAGATCGCCATGCTCCTGACGCTCGCTCACCCGCAGCTCGTCGACAAGCTGTGCGTCGTCGACATCTCCCCGGCCCCGACGACGAGCTTCACGGAGTTCGAGACCTACATCGAGGCCATGCAGGCGATGGACCTCGACACGATCGAGTCGCGCGCTGACGCCGACGCAGCGATGCAGGAGGCCGCGCCGGACCCCGGGGTTCGTGGATTCCTCCTGCAAAACCTGCGCCGCGACGGGAGCGGCTGGCGCTGGCAGCCCAACCTCGAGGTCATCGGCCGGGACATCGCCGCCATCGGCGGGTGGCCGCAGGACGATGTGGCGACCCTGGCTCCCTTCGACGGGCCGGTGCTGTGGCTCTCCGGTGAGCGCTCCCGGTATGTCACGGACGACAACCTCGCTGAGATGCGTCGGCTCTTCCCCAAGGTGCGCCACGTGGGCGTCAAGGACGCAGGGCACTGGGTGCACTCCGAGCAGCCCCAGGTGACCATCTCCGCGCTCCGGGCCCTCATCACCTCTGAGCGCTGACGCCGGCATGTGATGGGGTGGAGGTGTCCGGCGACCACCGGACCCTCCGACCGGAAGGATTCGTCATGTCTCGCATCGTCATCATCGGTGGGCACGGCAAGATCGCCCTGCTCCTCGCACCGCTCCTCGTCGAGGAGGGGCACTCGGTCACGTCCATCATCCGCAACCCCGGCCACGCTGCCGAGGTGCAGGCGGGCGGGGCCACGCCCGTCGTCGCGGACGTCGAGCAGCTCGACGTCGACGGCATCGCCGAGGTCATCAGCGGCCACGACGCGCTCGTGTGGTCCGCCGGGGCCGGTGGCGGAGACCCGGAGCGCACTCGGGCCGTGGACCAGGACGCCGCGATCCGCTCCATGGACGCCGCCACGCAGGCCGGCGTCGAGCGCTATGTGATGGTCAGCTACTGCGGCGCCGGCAGCGACCACGGCGTCGACCCCGAGACCCCCTTCTTCGCCTATGCGCAGGCCAAGGCCGCTGCTGACGAGCACCTGCGAGCCACCGACCTCGACTGGACCGTGCTCGGGCCGAGCGGGCTGACGCTCGACCCGCCCACGGGCTCGATCCAGGTCGGGCGAGAGGGCAGTGGCACGGTCTCGCGCGCCAATGTTGCCCGGGTCATCGCAGCGACGGTGCGCGCCAACGCGACCAGCCGCAGGACCATCGAGTTCCACGACGGGTCCACGCCGATCGACGAGGCGCTCGGCTGACCCCGTCGAGAGGCTCGCAGAGCGAGCTCCTCGGGGACCGGAGGCGAGGTTTTCGGGTTAGCCTCGGGCCATGGCTGATGTGCTGCACGTCACGGGCGAGGTCCTCATCTCCGAGCAGGAGAGCGTCTCCGAGTTGTGGGTGATCGACGGCAAGGTCTCCTTCACCCCGCCCACCAGCGGGGATGCGGAGACCGTGAGTGGCTTCGTCCTCCCGGGCTTCGTCGATGCCCACTGCCACGTCGGGCTCGATGCCCACGGGGCGGTGGACGATGCCACGAGCGAGGCCCAGGCCGTGGCCGACCGGGACGCGGGCACGCTCCTGATCCGTGATGCCGGTTCGCCCGCGGACACCCGCTGGATCGACGAGCGCGACGACCTGCCCAAGATCATCCGGGCGGGTCGTCACATCGCCCGCACCAAGCGCTACATCCGCAATTTCGCCCATGAGGTCGAGCCGGAGCAGCTCGTCTCCCGGGTGCGGGCCGAGGCCCGGGCCGGCGATGGCTGGGTCAAGCTCGTCGGCGACTGGATCGAGCGCGGCGTCGGCGATCTCGCGCCGTGCTGGCCGCGCGAGGTCCTCGTCGAGGCCATCGCCGCCGCCCACGAGGAGGGCGCGCGGGTGACGGCGCACTGCTTCGGCGAGGAGTCGTTGGCTGACTTCGCCGCTGCCGGCACCGACTGCATCGAGCACGCGACGGGCTTGGTGCCGGAGACGATCTCGACCTTCGCCGAGCAGGGCATCGCCATCGTGCCGACTCTGGTCAACATCGAGACCTTCCCCCAGATCGCCGCGCCTGCTGCGGAGAAGTTCCCCGACTACACCCGCCACATGCTGGAGCTGCACGAGCGGCGCTTCGAGACGATCGCTGCTGCCCACGACGCCGGGGTCCCGATCTATGTGGGTACCGATGCCGGTGGCTCCCTCCCTCACGGTCTCGTCGCTCAGGAGATGGAGCTGCTCATCCGGGCCGGCTTCACGACGACGCAGGCTCTGGCCGCTGGGACCTGGGCCTCGCGTGCGTGGCTCGGTCGCCCCGCCATCGCCGAGGGTGAGGATGCCGACCTCGTCGTCCTCGCCGCGGACCCGCGCGAGGACGTGCGGGCCTGTGGCACACCGGAGCACGTGATCCTGCGGGGCGCCCGCGTCGGGGGTCGCTGACCCCCTTCGCCGGCCGTCCCGCGCACCGCACGGTGTGCGGGTGACCCGATGAGCGAGGACCGGTCGGTCGGGGTGTCAGGTGAGGTCGCCGACCAGCTCCCGCTCCGGCTCGCCGGAGCCGGCCGACTCCGCCGCCACCTCGGCGCGGTGGGCGCGCAGGCTGTAGAGCACGGCGCTGACCCAGGCGACGCAGACGAGGGCGTAGACGACCCAGGTGGCGCCGGTGTCGAGCGCCAGGCCATCGTTGCCGATGATCGTGCGGGCATTGGTCAGGACGATGATCCCGCCGACGAGCGAGCCGAGGATGCGCGGGGGGATGGTGCGCACGATCCACGCCGCGATCGGCGCGGCGATGGCCCCGCCGACGAAGAGCATGGCGACCCACGAGAAGTTGATGCCCTGGGAGCCGAGCGCGGCGAGGAAGCCGATGCTCGCGGCGACGGAGACGAGGAACTCGCTCGTGTCGATCGATCCGATGACCTTGCGCGGCTCCAGACGTCCACTGGCGAGGATCGCCGGGGTGCCGACCGGGCCCCAGCCGCCTCCACCGGTCGCGTCGACGAAACCGCCGAAGAGACCCAGCGGGGTGAGGAAGCGCTTGCGCAGGGGAGTGCCGAGGCGGTCCTTGCGCAGACCCTTGAAGGTGAAGCGGACCAGCACGTAGAGGCCGAGCGCCAGGAGGATGCCGGACATCAGCGGCTTGGCGGTCGAGGTGTCGAGGCTGGAGAGGAAGGTCGCGCCGGCGAAGGCCCCAAGGGCACCGGGGACGCCGATCTTGAGCACGACCGACCAGTCGACATTGCCGAAGCGCCAGTGCGAGGCGCCAGAGATCAGCGTCGTCCCGATCTCGGCGAGGTGCACGGTGGCCGAGGCCGCGACCGGGTTGGTGCCGATGGCGAGCAGGAGGGTGGTCGTCGTGACGCCGTAGGCCATGCCGAGCGACCCGTCGACGAGCTGGGCGAGCAGGCCCACGATGGCCAGGAGGACGAGCTTGCGCATACGGAGGACTCTTTTCCGTGAGGAGTGTGCGGCGCGACGGGCGAGCGGATCTCCCACCTGTTGTGCAGGAGTTTGATCCAACATCTGCTTATGGGTCAAGTAACGCCGCGTTATGTCTCACGACGTGGGCGCTCGTGACATCCGCGAGCCGGGATACTGGGGGCATGGACATCTCTGCCCGGTCGGACTACGCCGTCCGCGCGATGCTGACCCTCGCGGCCTCCGGCGAAGGGGGGACCCCGGTCTCCGTCGTGCGGCTGGCCGCCGATCAGGACCTGCCGCGCAAGTTCCTCGAGGCGATCCTTGCGGACCTGCGCCGCGCGGAGCTCGTCACGAGCCGCATGGGGGCCAGCGGCGGGTACCTGCTCGCGCGGCCTGCGAGCGAGATTGCCGTCGGTGACGTCATCCGGGCCGTCGACGGCCCCCTCGCCGAGGTCCGAGGGGAGCGGCCGCAGGCGACGAGCTACGACGGCGCGGCCACGCACCTGCCGACGCTGTGGGTCGCGGTGCGCTCCAGCGTCCGGTCGGTCCTCGACGGCACGAGCCTCGCCGACGTGCTCGCGGGCGACTTCCCCGATGCCGTCCGGGCCGCCGTCGCCGCCCCCGGGGCCTGGGAGAACCGCTGACCGACGACGACGGGGGGAGGCCACCGTCGCGGCGACCTCCCCCCTTCGTGCTGGTGTGTGTCAGAGAGCGCCCTTGCGCCACGGGCCGGTGATGGCCAGCGTGATGCCCGGGGTCTGGATGTTGGCGAACATCCAGTTGCCGTTCTTCGGCTCGAAGGTCGAGCCGCACCACTCGGACCCGACGTAGTTGCCGGCCTTGACGGTGCTCCCGGCGAGGTTGTCGCTCGGCAGGACCACGGTGTTCTGGGCGAAGGGGAAGATCTCACCCGTCGCGGTCAGGCCGTGCAGGTACTCGCTGCCGCTGCCGTCCTCGCACAGGACGATGCCGCCGCGGGGCGAGACGCTGATGTTGTCGGGGTTGTTGAGCGTCTCGGCGCTCGGCGAGGCGATGAGCACCGTGAGGGTCTCGGTCTTGGGGTCGTACTCGAAGACCTGACCCTGCTTGGCCGGACCGCCGCTCGTGGAGACGATGTAGGCGCGGTCGTTGCCCCACCAGGCACCCTCGAGGCGGGCGAACTGGGCGCCGCCCTTGGCGATGCCCTGGCGCACCGTGCTGGTCTCGCCGCGGCCCGGGTCGGGCTGGTCGATGGTGACCCAGGACAGGTCGGTGTAGGTGGTGCCGGTGCCGTCGGAGTACGTCTGGCGCGTCGCCGAGCCGATGGCGAGCATCTGCAGCTCACCACCGGCTGCGAGCGTGCCGGGGGTCGTGGGGATGAAGCGGTAGAGCCCCGACGGGGTGGCGTCCTCGGTGAGGTAGACGATGCCGGTCGACGGGTCGATGCAGGTGGCCTCGTGCGAGAAGCGGCCCATCTCCTTGATCGGGACCGCGTTGCTCGTGCCGTGCGTCGGCACCTCGAAGACATAGCCGTGGCGGGTGCCGTCGGCCGAGATGTGGGTCGTCTCCTCGCAGGACAGCCAGGTGCCCCAGGGGGTCGGGCCACCGGCGCAGTTGGTCCGGGTGCCGGCGAGCGAGGCGTAGGACTCGACGAGCTCACCCTTGTCCGGGTCGAAGACGAGCGTGGTCGTGCCGCCGCCGGCCTCGAGGGCGTCATAGGCGGGGGAGGCGAAGGCAGTCCCACCACTGACCTCGTGGTTGCGTGCGAGGCGGACCAGGTCGCCGTCGCGGAAGGCCGCCATGCCGTCGTGCGCTCGCGGGGTGCGCAGTCCGTCGGACATCAGCGAGCCGGTCCAGCCGAAGCTGACGTACTCGAAGCCCTTGGGCAGCGCGATCAGCTCGAGGCCGGTCGTCTGGTCCTTCGTCGGGCGGAGCGGCCCGTAGTCGGGTCCGAAGGGGGCGCGGGCCATCGGGGCGGCACCGGCGGTGCGCGCGCCGAGGGCGCCCAGCGGGCCGAGGGCGGCGAGGGCGGCGGCGCCCTGGATGATCGTGCGGCGCTGGACGAAGGGGGAGTGCTCGGTACTCACGGAAATGCTCTCCTTGATCAGGGGTCGTCTCCGGGCAAGGGGGCCGGGACGAGGCCCAGCCAAGAGGGGGCGAGCGACGTCATGGTGGCCGAGAGAGCAACTGCCGGGGACCTGCGGGTGACGCTTCGCCGTCGCTGTTTTGGCCCTGCGGCGCCCCCGTGGAAGAATCCCCTGCGTACCCGTCCGCGCCGGTGATCTCTCCTGCGCGCCGGATGCCTACACCCCGAGCTCGATACCCCGTGCGACCAGCGCACGGTCTCGCCGTGCTCATGACTGAAGGGACCACTCACGTGGCCGTCAAGATCCGCCTGAAGCGTATGGGCAAGATCCACAAGCCGTTCTACCGCGTCGTCATCATGGACTCCCGCGCCAAGCGCGATGGTCGTGCGATCGAGGAGATCGGTCAGTACCACCCCACCGAGGAGCCCTCGGTCATCAAGATCGACGGCGAGCGCGCCCAGCACTGGCTCTCCCAGGGCGCCCAGCCCACCGAGGCCGTCGCCGCGCTGCTCAAGGTCACCGGTGACTGGCAGAAGTTCAAGGGCGAGCCCGGCGCCGAGGGCACGCTGAAGGTCAAGGAGCCCAAGGCCTCCAAGAAGGACCTCTACGAGGCTGCCCTCGCGTCCTCCGACAAGGAGGGTGCTGAGCACGAGGCCATCACCGCGAAGAAGAAGGCCGACAAGGAGGCCGCTGACAAGAAGGCGGCCGACGCCAAGGCTGCCGAGGACAAGGCTGCGGCCGACGCCAAGGCTGCGGAGGAGAAGGCTGCTGCCGAGGCTCCGGCCGAGGACGCTCCGGCCGAGGCCGAGACCACCACCGAGGCCTGAGATGCTCGACGAGGCGCTCGAGCACCTGGTGACCGGCATCGTCGACCACAAGGACGACGTCGTCGTGCGGAGCAAGACCCTGCGTCGCGGGCAGATCCTCGAGGTGCGCGTGCACCCCGATGACCTCGGCCGCGTCATCGGTCGCTCCGGCCGGACCGCCTCCGCGTTGCGCACCGTCCTTGGTGCTCTCGGTGGCGGCGACAATGTGCGGATCGACATCGTCGACACCGACCGCGAGCGCTGAGACCCAGCGCTGACCTCATGGTCGAATGGCCGCCATCCCTCCGGGGACGGCGGCCATTCGCCATGTCGGGGCCCGGCTGCATAGGTTGTCCCGCATGACTCGCACCGATGGCCACGTGGTCGCCCGCATCGGCAAGCCCCACGCCCTGCGCGGTGAGGTCACTGTGCAGCTGCACACCGATGACCCGGAGGCACGCTTCGTGCCCGGGGTCGTCTTCGACACCCGTGCCCAGGAGGGCTCCGGTGTGCCCCGTCAGCTGACGCTCGCCACGACCCGCGTGCACCAGGGCGTCTGGCTGCTGGGCTTCGAGGGCATCCCCGACCGCACCGGCGCAGAGTCGTTGCGGGGCACGCGCCTGGTGCTCGCACTCGACCAGCCGGACCCCACCGCTGATGACGAGGGCTGGTACGAGGAGGACCTCGTGGGCCTGCAGGCGGTCGACCCCGCGGGGACGGTCCTCGGCGAGGTCATCGCCCTGGAGCTCGGCGCCGCCCAGGACCGGCTGCGGCTGCGCCGGCCCGATGGCACGGAGGCTCTGGTCCCCTTCGTCGAGGAGATCGTCCCGGAGGTCGACCCCGAGGCCGGCCGGGTGGTCGTCGACGCGCCCCCCGGCCTCCTCGACCTCGACGCGAAGGGGGAGTGAGCCGTGCGCATCGACGCCGTCTCGATCTTCCCGGAGTACCTCGACGCCCTCGACATCTCGCTCATCGGCAAAGCCCGACGTGACGGGCTGATCGACCTGCGCGTGCATGATCTGCGCGGCTTTGCCCACGACCGGCACCGCACGGTCGATGACACCCCCTACGGCGGGGGCGCGGGCATGGTCATGAAGGCCCAGCCGTGGAGCGAGGCGCTCACCCACGTGCTCGACTCCGCGGACGAGACCACCGGCGCGGCGCCGGTGCTGATCGTCCCCGGACCCGGCGGCGAGCGCTTCAGCCAGCCGATGGCCAAGGAGCTCGCGCACGCGCCCTGGTTGGCCTTCGCCTGCGGTCGGTACGAGGGCATCGACGAGCGCGTCTACGAGTGGGCTGCCGAGCGCATGGAGGTGCGCGTGGTCTCCCTCGGCGACTACGTGCTCAACGGCGGCGAGGTCGCCGTCCTGGCGATGGTCGAGGCCATCGGCCGGCTCCTGCCCGGCGTCGTGGGCAATGCAGAGTCCCTCGTCGAGGAGTCGCACGAAGGGGGCCTGCTCGAGTACCCCATCTACACCAAGCCCTCGTCGTGGACCGATGCTGCAGGCGTGGAGCGGTCCGTCCCGGAGGTCCTCCTCGGAGGCAACCACGGTGCCGTGGCGCACTGGCGGCATGAGCAGCGCCTCGCCCGCACCGCCGCGCGCCGCCCGGACCTGCTGCACGTGGCCGCGACCACGCAGGAGCTCGCTGGTCTCGATCACGCAGTGGCCAGCCGGGCCGACGCGGCCGAGCTGGCGGTCCTGCAGCGAGCCTGCTGGGCCGAGATGGTGACGCCTGCGGAGCACTGGTGGGGCGCGCCGGCCGAGGACGCAGCGACGGTGGCCGACAACCTGGAGCAGTGGACGACGCACGTCTTCCGCTCCGGTGGGCGGATGGTCATGTCGGTCCGAGTGCGCCGAGACCCGGAGGAGCCGACGACGTGGCAGATCGGACGTCTCATGGTCGCGCCCGATCTGCAGCACCAGGGCCTGGGTCGGGCTCTGCTCGCCCATGCCGAGGCACTGGCTCCCGCAGACATCACCCGGCTGTGGCTCAACACCGGGGCCGATCAGCCGCGCCTGCTGACGATGTACAAGAAGGCGGGCTACCGGGTGATCGGGCCCGGCGAGGGCCCGGGGACCGTGGACCTCAGTCGGCCACTGCGGCGCTGAGCAGGCCTGCCTCAGGCGCAGCCGGGCACCCACAGCCGGAGGACGATCTCGAGCAGGACCGTGCCGGCGAGGGCAGCGGCCAGCCAAGCCCAGCCCCGCGCCCGGTGCGCCAGCGAGAGCAGCGCGATCGGGATCGTGATGACCATCGCGATGGCCGGTAGCCCGAGCTGCAGGACCGGCCACAGGACCTCGGTGCCGGCGCAGCCGGTCCCGCCGGGCCGGTCGATCTCGATGAGCCCGCGGATGCGGGAGGTGAGGACGGCTGCGGCGGGTGCCACCAGGAGCAGGGTGAGCAGGCCGCCGACGGGGTGCCAGGTGACCCCCTCCGTGTCCTGAGGGCGGCGATGGGCCCCACCACGATTTCTGGTCATGCGCTCCCCTCTGGCAGAATCGGAGATCGCGCTCAACGACACCGCCCCTGCCACAGGGGGAGTGCCGAGACCTGGGTCCGCACGACGTGCGGACCCGACCCACGGCACGCGGCGGTGGGCGCGACACCTCATACATTACTGACGAGGGCGGACGGCCTGTGGCGTTCGCAGGAAAGCGACAAGCGCCATGCAGCGTTTCGACGAGATCGACAAGGCGTCCCT
>JAKDKQ010000434.1 GCA_030453295.1 Janibacter sp. | reverse complement strand
GATCCGTGAGCAAGGTGGCTCCTTACAGCTTCAGCAGGTTGGCGTCGTCGACCGAAGCCGATCGGCGGGCACGGAAGACGGCCATGATGATGGCGAGTCCGACAACGACCTCGGCGGCAGCCACCACCATGACGAACATGGCGATCACCTGCCCTTCGACCGACCCGTGCATACGGGAAAAGGTGACGAAGGCGAGCGAGGCGGCGTTGAGCATCAGCTCCACACCCATGAAGACGATGATCGCGTTGCGGCGCAGCAGGACCGCGGCGCTGCCGATCGTGAAGAGGATGATCGCGAGGTAGATGTAGTTCATCGGGTTCATCGCTCCAGCCCCCCTTCGGTCGTGGTCTCGGCGTCCTCGACCTGCACGTACCGGGTCGGGGTGGTGACCTGGTCGCGGGCCACGAGGACTCGGTTGAGAGAGAGCTCGGAGATGCTGCCGTCCGGCAGGAGCGCCGGGGTGTCGACCGCGTTGTGGCGGGCGTAGACGCCGGGGACGGGCAGGCCAGCAAGGTTCTTGCCCTCGCGGAAGCGCTTGGCCATCCACTCCTTCTGCGTCGGCTTGGCGATGATCCGCTCGCGGTGGGCGAAGACCATCGCGCCGAGCGCGGCCACCGTCAGCAGGGCCGCGGTGACCTCGAAGAGCCACACGTACTTGCCGAAGACGAGATAGGCGATCGCTTCGACATTGCCCGGGTCGGCGTTGACCTCCGCCAGCGACGGGTCGCCGGTGTAGGTGACCCGGCCGATGGCGGCGAAGAGCAGCGCCATCCCGGCGAGGGAGAGCACGAGCGTCATGACCCGCTGGCCCTTGAGCGGCTCGACGAGGGATGAGGAGTGGTCGACGCCGACGAGCATGACGACGAAGAGGAAGAGCATCATCACCGCGCCGGTGTAGACGAAGATGTGTACGACACCGAGGAAGTCCGCCTCCTGCAGGAGGTAGAAGACACCGAGGGTGATCATCGTCAGCACCATGCCGATGGCTGCGTGCACCGCCTTGCGGGCGAAGAGCAGGGCCAGTGCGCCGGGGACGGCGATGGCGCTGAGGACCCAGAAGACGACGGCTTCTCCGGTGCCCGTCATCGGACCTCCTCCTGCGCCTGCGTCGCCTCATCGCTGTCCGCGGCCGAGTGCTGGTCGACCCACTGGCGCTGGGTGTCGGTGGCCGTGGCCACCTTGCCCTGGTAGTAGTCGCGCTCCTCCATGCCCTCGACCATCGGGTGGGGTGCCGGGAGCATCCCCTCCTGGAGGGGGGCGAGCAGCTGCTCCTTGGTGAAGATCAGGTCAGCGCGGTTGTTGTCGGCGAGCTCGTACTCGTTGGTCATCGTCAGCGCCCGCGTCGGGCAGGCCTCGATGCACAGCCCGCAGAAGATGCAGCGCAGATAGTTGATCTGGTAGATGTGCCCGTACCGCTCACCGGGGCTGAAGCGCAGGCCGCGCTCGTCGTCGTTGTCGCCGCCCTGGACGAGGATCGCGTCAGCCGGGCAGGCCCACGCGCACAGCTCGCAGCCGATGCACTTCTCCAGCCCGTCCGGGTGCCGATTGAGCTGGTGCCGGCCGTGGAAGCGTGGCTGCGTCGGCCACTTGACCTCGGGGTACTCCTGGGTGGCGACCTTGCGAAACATCGTCGCGAAGGTGACGCCGAACCCGGCTACGGGGGCGAAGAGGTCCGAGAAGAACCCGCCCTGGGAATCGTCAGCCACGGTGCTGCTCCTCCTCACGGGCCGGCGTTGCCGCCCCGGTGGTCGCTGGCTTGGTGTCGATCGCGGTGGCGCCACGGCTCTCGACGAGACGCTGGCCCGGCATCGGCGGGACGGGGTAACCCTCGGCCCAGGGATCGATCTCCTCGGGGACGACCGAGGCATCCTCCTGCTCCTTGGTCTGTGCCTCGACCTTGTTCTCCCAGATCCACGTGGATCCCAGGACGATCACGGCCAGGACCGCGACGATGATCAGCGACGAGATCGGGAAGCTCAGACCGAAGAGGCCGACCGTCCCGTCGCCGAAGAACCCGGCGTCGGCTCCGCGGATGAAGGCCACCGCGATGACCCACGCAACGGTGACGGGGATGAGGAACTTCCAGCCGAAGCGCATGAACTGGTCGTACCGGGTGCGAGGCA
>JAKDKQ010000070.1 GCA_030453295.1 Janibacter sp. | reverse complement strand
GTGTCCGGGGGGGGTATGCCGCGGTCAGCGCTCCAGCCACCCCCTCGGGGGTGGGTGTGGGCGGCCGGGGGCCCGGCTGGGGGGGGCCCCCCGACCCACGACGGGATCGTGCGGGGTCAGCGCCGTCGACGGCGCAGGAGGAAGGTCAGGAGCGCCAGCCCGCCCAGACCGGCGGCGAGCTGGGGGCCGTAGGCCTTCAGCAGCACCGGGAGCGCGGTGGCCCCGAGGTCGATCGCGTCGACGGAGCCGGAGCTGCTCGCCGCGGGCCGGGACGGGCGCCCGACGGCCGCTGCCGGTGCTGGTGCGGCGGCCGGTGCAGGAGTCGCTGCCGATGTCGACGCACCGACCTGATCCGACGTCGACGTGGCTGCCGCAGGCTCAGGCGTCGCGTCCTCGGCAGGCCCGGCGAGCCGACCCGCGAGGCAGTCGACGAACTGCCCGAGGAGCTTGTCGGAGACGTCCTGCATGACACCGCGGCCGAACTGCGCCGGCTTGCCGGTGACATTGAGGTCGGTGACCACCTCGACCTGCGTGCTCGACGCCCCGAGCTCGGTCATGGTGGCGACGACATCTGCACCCGCGGTGCCATTGCCTCGCTTGTCCTTGCCCAGGGCCTTGATCGCCATGCGGTGGGCCGAGGCATCCTTGTCGACGAACTCACCGCTGCCCTTGTAGACGAGGGCGATAGGGCCGAGCTTGACCTTGACCGTGCCCTCGAAGGAGGTCTCGTCGGCGCTGGTCACCTGGGCGCCGGGGAAGCACCCGGCCACGGACTCGATGTCGCCCAGTGCCTCCCACGTCTGCTCGATGCCGGCCGGCACGGTGAAGGTGTGGGTCAGCTGCATGTCAGTCCTCTCGTCCGGCGGCCGCGAGGACCGCACGTCTCGTCAGCACCGTGGCCAGGTGCTTGCGGTAGTCGGCGTCACCGTTGAGGTCCGACGGTGGGTCGGTCCCCTCGCCAGCCAGGTCGCATGCCACCCGCACGCCCTCTGCCGTGGGTGAGGTCCCGACGAGCGCAGCCTCCACGGCGCTGGCCCGGACCGCTGTCGATCCCATGTTGGTCAGACCGATGCGTGCCTCCGCGATCGAGCCGCCCTCCATCCTGACCTGAGCGGCCACCGCGACGATGGGCCACTGGTGAGCGACCCGGACGAACTTCTCGTAATGGGACCCCCACCCGTCATAGGCGGGGACCCGGATGGCGGTGAGCAGCTCGTCCTCGGCGACAGCGGTGTCGAACAGCCCTTCGAAGAAGTCGGCCGCCGCGACGACCCGCTCCCCCGACGAGCCGGTGATGACCAGCTCGGCGTCCATCGCCAGGATCGGCGCTCCGCAGTCACCCGCGGGGTCGGCGTGCACGAGGGCCCCACCGAGGGTCCCGCGGTGACGGATCTGCGAGTCCGCGACCTCGCTGATCGCCTGGTGCAGGAGCGTGCACCGGGTGCGCACCCGCTCGTCGGCCAGGATCTCGTGGTACGGAGTCATCGCACCGATGGAGATCGTCGACCCGTCGTCGCTGATGCCGCGCAGCGAGTCGATCCGGCCGATGTCGATGACCACCTCCGGAGCATTGAGCCGCATCCGCAGCACCGGCAGCAGGGACTGACCGCCCGCGAGCACCTTGGCCTCGTCACCGTGCTCCGCAAGGAGCCCGAGGGCCTCCTGGACCGTGGTCGGTGCCGCATAGTCGAACTTCGCCGGGATCATCGCCCTGCTCCTTCTGCGTCAGTACCGGCAGACCCGCCGGTGGGGCCGTCCGCACCGGCGGTGCGGTCGGTCTGGCCCTGCGTGCCCGTCACCTCGTCGAAGTGCGGGGCGGCCGCGCCCGTCGTGCTCTCACCCTCGGAGCCGGACCGGATCGCCTGCCAGACCCGCTCCGGGGTGCAGGGCATCTGCACGTCGTCGACGCCGAAGATCCGCAGCGCGTCGACCACGCCGTTGACGATGCACGGCGTCGAGGCGATCGTGCCCGCCTCACCGACGCCCTTCGTCCCCAGCGTGTTGGCCGTCGCGAGGGTCGTGTTCGTGGCGGTGTCGAAGCTGATGGTGTCGGCTGCCGTCGGCACGAGGTAGTCGACGAAGCTGCCGCTGACGAGAGTGCCCGCGTCGTCGTAGACGGCCTCCTCCCACAGGGCCTGGGCGATGCCCTGGACGAGACCACCGTGGATCTGTCCCTCGACGATCAGCGGGTTGACCACCTGCCCCACGTCGTCGACGCAGGTGTACTTGCGCAGGGTCACCTGCCCGGTCTCGGTGTCGATCTCCACGGCGCACAGGTGGGTGCCGTGGGGGTAGTTGAAGTTGACCGGGTCATAGGTCGCGTCGGCGTCGATGCCCGGCTCGATGTCGTCCGGGTAGTCGTGGGAGGCGAAGGCCGCCGAGGCGATCTCCGTGATCCCCACCGACTGGTCCGTGCCCGCGACCGCGAAGCGACCGTCGGTGAACTCGAGGTCGTCCGGGTTGGCCTCGAGCATGTGTGCCGCGTAGCGACGCGCCTTGTCGATCACCTTGTCCGCCGCCTTGACCACGGCCTCTCCCCCGACGACCAGCGACCGCGAGCCGTAGGTGTCCAGGCCCTTGTGCGAGATCTGCGTGTCGCCGTGCAGGATCTCGACGCTCTCGAAGGGGACGCCGAGCCGGTCGGCGACGATCTGGCTGAAGGCCGTCTCGTGGCCCTGGCCGTGGGCGCTCACGCCGACGACGACCTCGACCGTGCCGGTGGCGAGCATCCGCACGCTCGCGTGCTCCCACCCGCCGGCTCCGTAGTCCAGGCTGCCAAGCACCCGGCTGGGTGCCAGGCCGCACATCTCGGTGAAGGTCGAGATCCCGATCCCGAGCTGCACGGGGTCATTGCTCTCGCGGCGTCGCCGCTGCTCCTCGCGCAGCTCGTCGTAGCCGAACATCTCCTTGGCCATCGCGGTCGCGGCCTCGTAGTTGCCGGAGTCGTACTCGAGACCGGCGACGGAGATGAAGGGGAACTCCTCGTGGGTGATCCAGTTGCGCTCGCGGACGACCAGGGGGTCCTCGCCGAGCTCGTGGGCCAGCTCGTCCATCATCCGCTCGATGCCGAAGGTCGCCTCGGGGCGCCCGGCGCCGCGGTAGGCGTCGGTCCAGGCCTTGTTGGTCAGGACCGACTGCATCGAGAAGTGGTATGCCGGGAACTTGTAGATGGCGTTGAACATGAAGGCGCCCAGGACGGGCACCCCTCCGCCGATGAGGGCCACGTAGGAGCCGAGGTCGGCGAGCAGATCGACCTTGAGCCCGGTGACGTGCCCCTCCTTGTCGGCTGCGAGCGTGAGCCGCTGCCACTGGTCGCGCCCGTGGTGGGCGGCCATGAGCGACTCGGAGCGGGTCTCGGTGTACTTGACCGGCTTGCCCAGCTGCCGGGCGACCCACCAGGCGAGCCACTCCTCCGGCGTCACCTGCAGCTTGCCGCCGAAGCCGCCGCCGACGTCGGGGGCGATGACCCGGATCTTGGACTCGGGGACACCGGTCGTCGCCGCGAGGGCGAAGCGCACGATGTGCGGGATCTGGGTCGCGGTCCACATGGTCAGCTGCTCGCCGGTCGGGTCGACGACGACGGAGCGCGGCTCCATGAAGGCGGGGATCAGCCGCTGCTGGCGGTACTCGCGCTCGATGAGGATGCCGCCCTCACGAGCCGTGGCGATGGCCTCCTCGACGTCGCTCCCGGTCCCTGCTGCGGCGGAGTCGAAGACCCACAGCGCCGACTTGTTGGTGCCCAGGTCCGGGTGCGCCAGGACCGTGTCCTGAGCGGCCTCCTTGAGGTCCAGCGCGGCGGGCAGCTCCTCGTAGTCGACGTCGACCAGCTCGGCCGCGTCTCGCGCCTCGGCCGCGCTGCGAGCGACGATGACGGCGACGATCTCGCCGGCGAAGGTCACGCGGTCGGCTGGCATCGGCGGGTGCACGGGGGTCACCTGGTCGGGGCTCACCGGCCAGGCGTTGATCAGGACGCCGACCGACTCGTCGAGGTCCGCCCCCGAGTACACGGCCACGACATTGGTCGCGGCCTTGGCCTCGCTCGTGTCGACGGCGGTGATCCGCGCGTGGGCGAAGGGGCTGCGCACCATGGCCATGTGCAGCATCCCCGGCAGGACGATGTTGTCGGTCCAGCGGGTACGACCGGTGATCAGCCGCTGGTCCTCCTTGCGGCGACGGTCCCGACCGATCTCGCGGACCGGCTGCTCGGTGGTCTGCTCGGCGGCCTCGACGCTCATCGGGTGCCGCCCGCGCTGTCGGAGGCGCCGGCTGCGGCCGTCGCCCCGGAGGACCCGGCCGCGGTCTGCACCGCTCGCACGATGTTGTGGTAGCCGGTGCAGCGGCAGAGGTTGCCCTCGAGACCGAGGCGGATCTCCTCCTCGCTCGGGTCCGGGTTGTCCCGCAGCAGGTCGACCGACTGCATGATCATGCCCGGGGTGCAGTAGCCGCACTGCAGGGCGTGGCACTCGTGGAAGGCCTCCTGCACCGGGTGCAGCTGACCCTCCGTGGCCAACCCCTCGATGGTGGTGACCTCGCACCCGTCGGCCTGGACGGCGAGCAGGTTGCAGGACTTCACGCTCTTGCCGTCGAGGTGGACGGTGCAGGCTCCGCAGTTGGAGGTGTCGCACCCGATCACCGTGCCGGTCTTGCCGAGGCTCTCTCGCAGGTAGTGCACGAGAAGCATGCGGGGTTCAACGTCATCGGCGACTCTTGCGCCGTCGACGACGAGCTCGATCCTGGCCATGGGGCTCTCCTGAGGTCGATCACGACAGTGTGATGCGGCTCATGCTAGCGAGCACCCTCGGCCGGGTCACCCCCTTGACATCAGCCCTCGAGGGTGTGGTGGATCCGGCCGTCGCGGGCGGCCAGCCGCTCGCCCGTGCCACCCCAGCGGTCGGCGACGAACTCGGCGGCGATGCTGATCGCGGTCTCCTCCGGCGTCCGGGCACCCAGGTCGAGGCCGATCGGGCTGCGCAGCCGCGCCAGCTCCGTCGAGGTCACGCCGACCTCGCGCAACCGCTCCTCGCGGTCCTCGTGCGTGCGACGCGAGCCCATCGCCCCGATGTAGCCGACCTCGGGCAGGCGCAGGGCCACCTCGAGGAGCGGCACGTCGAACTTGGGGTCGTGCGTCAGCACAGTGATCACCGTGCGCCCGTCGACCCGGCCCGCCTCCTGCTCGGCGGCCAGGTAGCGGTGCGGCCAGTCGACGACGACGTCGTCCGCCGCGGGGAATCGGCTGTGGGTCGCGAAGACGGGGCGCGCGTCGCACACGGTGACGTGGTACCCGAGGAAGTCCCCCACCTTGGCCACCGCCGCCGCGAAGTCGATGGCCCCGAAGACGAGCATCCGTGGCGGGGGCGCGAAGGCCCACACGAAGACCCGCATGCCCTCGCCGCGACGCTCGCCGTCGGCTCCGTAGCCGAGCGTGGCGTTGTGCCCGACCGCCAGCTGCCCGAGGGCGTCGTCGCGCACCGCCGCGTCGACGCGTGGCGACCCGAGGGACCCACGCGGCTCCTCCTCGGGTCGGATGATCATCCGTCGCCCCAGCCACTGCGCGTCGGGATGCTCGATGATCGTCGCGACGGCCACCGCCCGTCCGGCCTCGATGTCGGCGGCGACCTCGCCGAGCTCGGGGAAGGTCTCGCGGCTCATCTGCTCGACCCACACGTCGAGGATCCCGCCGCAGGTCAGGCCGACCGCCATCGCGTCGTCGTCGGAGATGCCGTACCTGTGGAAGGCGGGGTCGCCGGACTCCAGCACCTCCTGGGCCAGCTCGTAGACCGCGCCCTCGACGCACCCGCCGGACACCGACCCGACGGCCGTGCCGTCGGGTCCGACGAGCATCGAGGCACCGGGGGGACGAGGCGCGGACCGGAAGGTCGCGACGACGGTCCCGACACCGATCGAGTGGCCCTGCTCCCACCACCGCAGCAGCTCCGGCAGCACCTCACGCATCAGCGATCTCCTCCAAGAGCTCCTCGAACGCCCTCAACGAGTGACCGGCGACGAAGGCGTCGACATGTGGCAGAGCAGCCACGATGCCGGTCTGGACAGGACGATACCCCGCCTTGCCGCGGTGCGGATTGGCCCAGATGACGCGGTGCGCCAGCCGGTGGATCCGGCCGAGCTGCGTGCCCAGCTCACCGCCGTCGCCGCGCTCCCAGCCGTCGCTGATGATGACGACGACGGCGCCGCGCGTCAGGTGGCGGGTGCCGACACCCGAGAGGAAGACCCGCAGCACCTCGCCGAGCCGGGTCCCGCCCGACCAGTCCGGCACCTGCTCACCCGCACGCACCAGCGCCCGCTCGGGATCGCGGGTACGCAGGGCCTCGGTGATCCGGGTCAGCCGGGTGCCGAGGGTGAAGACCTCCACCGTGGTGGTCGGCCCGCCACCGGCGGGGCCGCGGGCGTGCACCACCACGTGGGCCAGCCTCAGCAGCGCGTCCGCGTAGGGGCGCATCGACCCCGAGACGTCGACGAGCAGGACCACCCGGCGCGCTCGCAGCCCGCGACGTCGGTGGTCGATCCGGCTCGGCTCGCCCATCTGCCGCAGCATCGAGCGCAGGGTCGAGCGCACGTCGATCTCGCCGCGTCGCCACGGGGTGCGTCGGGTGCCGCGTCGCACGGGCAGCCGCGCCCTCAGTCCGGCGAGCAGGGAGTCCAGCAGCGCCTTGTCCGCGGCCTCGAGCGCGGCCACGTCCCGGTGGCGCAGGATCTCCACGTCGCTGGCCGCGACCTGGACGGACTCGCTCCTCCCTTCGCCGGGGACGGGAGCGACGTCGTCCAGGGGCAGCGGTGACGTGGTGGTGCGCTCCTGCTCGCGGACGTGCGGCCGCGCACGGACCGCGGTCTGGCCGAACCACTCGGCGAAGACCTGGTCGAAGCGCACGAGGTCCTCCGGCCCGGCGCACAAGGTCGCCCGACCGGCCCTGCGCACGCCCTCACGGTCGCCCGCCCCCACGATCGCCGCTGCCTCGAGGAAGGCGGTCGACCGGTCGTGCGTCACTCCCACGCCCGCTGCCCGCGCCGCGTGGGCCAGCCCCAGAAGCACCTCGTCAACCTCGCGGGGCGCGCGGTCCTGGACGGGCGCGCGGGACGAGGTCGCGGTCATCTGGCGAGCACCCGGTCCAGGGCATCGCGGACCCGGTCGGCGTCCTCGCGGTACTTGATGACCGCACCGAGGGTGCGAGCGGCGATCTGCAGGTCGAGCTCCTGGGCACCCAGTCGCTGCAGGGCGGCCACCCAGTCGAGGGTCTCGGCGACCCCCGGCGGCTTGACCAGGTCCAGGGCCCGCAGGTGCTGGACGGCACCGACCACCTGGGCGGCCAGCGTCCGGGTCACCTCGGGGATCCGGCTGCGGACGATCGCCACCTCGCGGTCCAGGCCCGGGTGGTCGATCCAGTGGTAGAGGCAGCGCCGCTTGAGGGCGTCGTGCAGCTCACGGGTCCGGTTGGACGTCAGGACGACCATGGGGGGCACCGTGGCGCTGATCGTCCCGAGCTCGGGGATGCTCACCGTCCACGACGAGAGCACCTCGAGCAGGAAGGCCTCGAACTCGTCGTCGGCCCGGTCGATCTCGTC
Source organism: Janibacter sp. (assembly GCA_030453295.1). Taxonomy (GTDB): domain Bacteria; phylum Actinomycetota; class Actinomycetes; order Actinomycetales; family Dermatophilaceae; genus Janibacter. The sequence continues at coordinate 1,622 of JAKDKQ010000070.1, read as the reverse complement.
GATGAGCAGCACCGCCGGGCTGTGCCGCAGCGCCCGCAGCACCGGGCGCTCGAGGAGGAAGCGCTCGTCGAAGAGGGAGCGCTCCGCCTCGTCGGGGAGGACCTCCCCCTTCGTCGTCAACGTCTCCAGGGTGCGCAGGTGCAGGATCTGCCGCGGGAAGTCCCAGTCGTAGAGGGCCTGCGAGGCGTCGATCCCCTCGTAGCACTGCAGCCGGATGAGGGGGACCCCCTCCAGCTCGGCGAGGGCCTCGGCGAGCGCAGTCTTGCCCGTGCCCGGCGCTCCCTCGAGCAGCAGCGGGCGCTGCATCTCCCTCGCGAGGTAGGCGACCGTGGCCAGGTCCTCGTCGGCGAGGTAGCCCGTGGCTCCCAGCCGATCCGCCAGCTGCTGAGGTGACGTCATGCTGGGAGGCTACGCCGAAGGGCGGCTCCCCCATCGGGGGAACCGCCCTTCGTCAGGTGCTGCGTGCAGCGGAGGGGCTCAGAAGCCCATGCCGCCCATGCCACCCATCTCGTCGCCACCGGGCATGGCCGCAGAGGCCTTCTCCGGCTTGTCGGCGATGACGGCCTCGGTGGTGAGGAAGAGCGCCGCGATGGAGGCGGCGTTCTGCAGCGCGCTGCGGGTCACCTTGGCGGGGTCGATGATGCCCTCGGCGATCATGTCGACGTACTCGCCGGTGGCCGCGTTGAGGCCCTCGCCCGCGGGGAGGTTCTCGACCTTCTCGGTCACGACGCCGCCGTTGAGGCCGGCGTTGGTCGCGATCTGCTTCAGCGGAGCAGAGGCCGCGACGCGCACGATGTTGGCGCCCGTGGCCTCGTCACCCTCGAGCGAGAGCTTCTCGAAGGCCACCTTGGTCGCCTGCAGGAGCGCGACGCCACCACCGGCGACGATGCCCTCCTCGACCGCAGCCTTCGCATTGCGGACAGCGTCCTCGATGCGGTGCTTGCGCTCCTTGAGCTCGACCTCGGTGGCCGCACCCGCACGGATGACGGCGACGCCACCGGCGAGCTTGGCGAGGCGCTCCTGGAGCTTCTCGCGGTCGTAGTCCGAGTCGCTGTTCTCGATCTCGGCCTTGATCTGGTTGACCCGACCGGAGATCTGGTCCTGGTCGCCAGCGCCCTCGACGATGGTCGTCTCGTCCTTGGTGACGACGACCTTGCGAGCACGACCCAGGAGGTCGAGCTCGGCGGTCTCGAGCGAGAGGCCGACCTCCTCGGAGATGACCTGGCCACCGGTGAGGATGGCGATGTCGGCGAGCATGGCCTTGCGGCGGTCACCGAAGCCCGGAGCCTTGACGGCGACGGACTTGAAGGTGCCCTTGAGCTTGTTGACGACCAGCGTCGACAGCGCCTCGCCCTCGAGGTCCTCGGCGATGATCAGCAGCGGCTTGCCGGCCTGCATGACCTTCTCGAGGACGGGGAGCAGGTCCTTGATGGAACCGATCTTGGAGTTGGCGATGAGGACATAGGGGTCCTCGAGCACGGTCTCCATGCGCTCGGTGTCGGTCACGAAGTAACCGGAGATGTAGCCCTTGTCGAAGCGCATGCCCTCGGTGAGCTCGAGCTCGAGGCCGAAGGTGTTGCTCTCCTCGACGGTGATGACACCTTCCTTGCCGACCTTGTCCA
>JAKDKQ010000069.1 GCA_030453295.1 Janibacter sp. | reverse complement strand
ATCGTCCCCGTCATCCCCGTCGTCGTCGTCCCCGTCGTCCCCGGCGTCGTCCCCGTCGTCGTCATCATCATCACCGTACGACGGAACATTGGTCTGCGACGTCCACGTCGGTGTGCGCGTGGGCGTCCACGTGGTGCGCGGTGCCGCTGGCGGCGGCTGTGTGGTCCTCGGCGCGGTGGTCCTCGTCGAGCTCGGGGACGACGTCGGCGTGGACTTCTTCGTCGAGGAGGAGGAGGAGGAGGAGGACGTCTTCGTCGAGGTCTTCGACGGTGACGGACTCGTGGAGGTCGGCCGCGGTGACGGGGTCTCGCTCGTCAGCTGGATCGAGCGTTCCTCGACGGGCGGGGGATCCGAGGGTGACGCCGCCACCCGGAACCCCAGCAGGACGAGCAGGGGCACGCAGAGCATGGCCGCGATGAGGACTCCGTCGCGGCCGACGCGACGGCGGGGGCTGGGCTTCATGGGCATCACGCTAGGCAGACGGGATGAGCCGTGGGTGAGGGCTGGATGAAGAGATCTTCATCTTCGGCGCTCACTCGGTGCTCACTCGGTCGGCGTGAGCGGGTCGGGCACGGCCCGGGTCACGAGGTTGATGCTCCGCATGAGGTGGAAGCCGACGAGGGCGGCGATCGTGCCGAGGGCGATGCCGGCGAACTGCAGGTCACCGATCTGCCAGGTGAAGTCGGCGACGCCGATGATCAGGGCGACAGCGGCCGTCATGAGGTTGATCGGGTTGCCGAAGTCGACCTTGGCCTCCACCCAGATCTTGGCGCCCAGCAGGCCGATCATCCCGTACAGGACGACACCCGCCCCGCCAAGCACACCCTGGGGGACGGTCGCGATCACCTCGCCGAACTTGGGCGAGAAGGACAGCAGGAGAGCGACGACCGCAGCGACCCAATACGCCGCCGTCGAGTAGACGCGGGTCGCCGCCATGACCCCGATGTTCTCGGCGTAGGTCGTCGTGCCGGATCCGCCACCGGCCCCGGCGAGGGTCGTCGCCAGCCCGTCGGCGATGAGCGCACGCCCGGTGATCGGGTCGAGATCCTCACCCGTCATGGAGGCGACCGATCGCACGTGCCCGACATTTTCAGCGACGAGGACGAGGACGACCGGGATGAAGAGGCCGGCGACAGCGATGTCGAAGTGGGGCGCGGTGAAGGCGGGAAGCCCGACCCAGTCGGCCGCCTGCACCTTGGTGAAGTCGACCTCGTCGCGCAGCACCGCCGCGAGGTAGCCCGCCGCGACACCCACGAGGATCGCGATGCGGGAGAAGAGGGTCCGCGTCGCGACGGTGACCAGCAGGATGGCCGCGACGGTCACCAGGGCGGTGACGGGCGAGACGATGAAGTTGGTCTTGGCGCTCGGCGCGAGGTTGAGTCCGATGAGCGCGACGATGGCTCCCGTGACCGTCGCGGGCATGATTGCGCGCAGCCAGCGGTCGCCGGCGAGCTGGACGACGACGCCGAGCAGGGCGAGGGCGATGCCCGCCATGACCACACCACCGAGGGCGGTCGGCATGTCGTGGCTCGCCGAGGCAGCCGCGAGCGGCGCGATGAAGGCGAAGGAACTGCCGAGATAGCTGGGCACCCGCCCCGCCGTGATGAGCAGGAAGAGCATCGTGCCGACGCCGCTGAAGAACAGGGTCGTCGCCGGCGGCAGTCCGGTGATCAGCGGGACGAGGAAGGTCGCGCCGAACATCGCGACGACGTGTTGCGCCCCGAGACCGATCGTGCGCGGCCAGGACAGCCGCTCCCCGGGGGCGACGACCTCGCCGGGCAGGACCTCGCGGCCGTCGCCGTGCAGGCGCCACCCCAGGCCGAAGGGGGGTCGGGTCTCGGTGTCCTGATCGGTCTGGGTTATGCGCCGAATGCTAGGTCAGCGTCCAGTGAGCTTGGACCACAGCCAGGGAGTGCGCGAAGGGGGCGTGACCAGGTCTGCTGGCGGCGGGCCCTCGTCGAGGTCGTCGAAGAGCAGCGCATGCCCGGGAACCTCGCCGGACAGGGTCCTCGGGTCGACGCTCTCGGCCGCGGCACGCGCGAGCACATCGTCTCGCCGGCCAGGATCGCTGATCGTGTCGAAGAGGAGCACCTGGGTGCCCAGGAGCGCAGCGAGCGCGGTCAGGCGCCTCGACGAGATGCTGGCCAGCCCCGTGCTGACGGCGAGGGTCCATCGACCGTCGATCCCCGGGAGGGGAGGCAGCAGCCCCGTCGTCGATGTGGCCGCGATGGCCTCGGTCGACGGGACGCTGCGGCCGCCGGTCAGCCCGAGCGCCTCCGCGACCTCGGCCTGGGAGCTGTCCAGGACGGCGAGCCAGGCCGCCGCGTCACCGAAGGGCTCGAGGTGCGTCACAACGACCGCGCCATGATCACGCCGTCCCGGTCGTCGCCGGGAGCGACCCGCACCCCACCGGGGATGCGGCCGGCCTCGGTGTAGCCGTAGCGGGTGTAGAACTCGCCGAGCCCGGTACCGCCCCGGTAGTCCAGGGTCACCAGCTCGACGCCCATCTCCCGCGCGCCGCGGTGGAGACCGGCCATCAGGAGAGCACCGTGGTTGGTCCCCCGGCGCGCCGGGTCGGTCATGATCCGCTCGAGATTGGCGGTGTGGGCGACGGTGGCCCCGGTCGCGCGGGCTACGAAACCGAAGCCGAGGAGCTCGCCGAGGGGCGAGTTGAGCGCGACGCAGACCGTGCTGCCGTCAGCGAGCCGAGCGACATAGCCGTCGAGGACGACCGCCACCTGCTCCTCGTCGGCCCCGGGGACGAAGCCCACCGCGCCGCCGGCGGCGTTGACCTCGACCCACATCCTCAGCATCGCCTCGCGGGCCCGCGGTGGGATGCGGTCGGCGATGCGGACATAGGGGAGCTCGAGGACCTGCCACGCGTCGTCGTCGACGACGTGATTCAGGTCCGGCACGTGCACCATCCCCGCGGACTCCGCGACGAAGCGCGTGGCGACGTCCTCGGGGGCGACGCGGATGCGCAGGGGCAGGTCAGGCAGCCACTCCAGGGAGTGCCCGACGACCGACCGCAGCGCCTGCGCGGCCAGGTCGTCACCCCCTTCGCCCTCGACGACGCGGATGGTCACCCGGATGAAGTCGGGGTGTGACCGCAGGCCCACGAAACCGACCCGGCGTCCGTCGGCGTCCTGGACGATCCAGGTGCCGTAGCCGTGCTCGTCCCAGTGCTCGCGCCAGCCGCGCACGATCTGCGCGGGACGGTCGGCGGAGACCGGCACGTCCATCAGCTCGGCCACGAGCTGGGCGTCGGCGTCGACGGGCGGGAGCAAGGAGATGGCGCCGGTGGTGATCGTCTGTGGTGCAGTCACGGACCCCATGGTGACACCCGGGTAACTCCGCTGGGACGATGGGCGGATGGCAGATCCGCTCATCGTCCCCGTCGGCACCGAACCCGACGACCTCTTCGAGCGGTTCTCGGCCTGGACGGCCGGGCGCGGACTCACGCTCTACCCCCACCAGGAGGAGGCCCTCCTCGCCCTCCTCGGTGACGACCACGTCGTCCTGGCCACCCCCACCGGCTCCGGCAAGTCCCTCGTCGCGACCGGCGCGATCGCGCATGCGATGGCCAAGGACGAGGTCGCCTTCTACACCGCGCCCATCAAGGCGCTCGTCTCGGAGAAGTTCTTCGACCTGTGCGCGACCTTCGGCGCGGACAACGTCGGCATGCTGACCGGTGATGCCTCGGTCAACGCCGACGCGCCCGTGATCGTCTGCACCGCGGAGGTGCTCGCCAACCTCGCCCTGCGCGAAGGGAGTACCGCCGACGTCGGTCTCGTCGTCATGGACGAGTTCCACTACTACGCCGAGCCCGAGCGTGGCTGGGCCTGGCAGGTCCCGCTCCTGGAGCTGCCGCAGGCGCAGATGCTGCTGATGTCCGCGACGCTCGGTGACACCCGGGCGATCGAGGAGGACCTGCGCGAGCGCACCGACCGCGATGTCGTCGTCGTCAAGGACGCCGAGCGGCCCGTGCCCCTGACCTTCTCGTGGGCGCTCACCCCGATCCAGGAGACGATCGAGGAGATCCTCGAATGGCGTCGGGCTCCGGTCTACGTCGTCCACCAGACCCAGGCCAATGCCGCCGAGCACGCCCGGCTGCTGCAGACACTCAAGCTGCTCGACAAGGACGAGAAGCAGGCGATCGCCGACCGGCTCGCCGGCTTCCGCTTCTCCGCCGGCTTCGGCCGAACGTTGAACGGCATGCTGCGCCGCGGGGTCGGTGTGCACCACGCCGGCATGCTTCCGCGCTATCGGCGCCTCGTCGAGCAGCTCGCCCAGGCGGGGATGCTCAAGGTCATCTGCGGCACGGACACGCTCGGCGTCGGCATCAATGTCCCGATCCGCACCGTGCTCTTCACCTCCCTGACCAAGTTCGACGGCTCTCGGCATCGGGTGCTGCGGGTGCGTGAGTTCCTCCAGATCGCCGGCCGCGCGGGTCGCGCCGGCTACGACACCGAGGGCTATGTCGTCGTCCAGGCCCCCGAGCACGTCATCGACAACCACCGCGCGCTGCTCAAGGCCGGCGACGACGAGAAGAAGCGCAAGAAGGTCCAGCGCAAGAAGCCACCGGAGGGCTTCGTCGTGTGGACCGAGGAGACCTTCACCAAGCTGACGACCGCCGCACCCGAGACGCTGCGCTCGCGGATGAAGGTCGACAACTCGATGATCCTCAACATCGTCGCCCGCCCGGGCGACCCGGTGACCGCGCTCTCGCGGCTCACCCGCGACAACCACGAGGACGCTCGCGGACGCACCCGTCTGGCGCAGCGGACGATCCGCCTGGGCCGCAGCCTGCTCGACTCCGGTGTGCTGGAGCGCCTCCCGGAGCCGGACGAGACCGGGCGGACCGTGGCGCTGACCCTCGACCTGCCGCGTGACTTCGCGCTCAACCAGCCGCTGGCCCCCTTCGCGCTGGCGGCGCTGGACCTGCTCGACCCGGACTCCCCCACCCACGCCCTCGACGTCGTGTCCACCATCGAGGCGGTGCTGGAGGCTCCCTTCGCCATCCTCATGGCCCAGCAGCACGCCGCCCGCGGCGAGGCGATCGGCGAGATGAAGGCCGACGGGATCGAGTACGAGGAGCGGATGAAGCTCCTCGAGGAGATCACCTGGCCGCGGCCCCTCGCGGAGGAGCTGGCCGCTGCCTTCGAGACCTACCGGCAGACCCACCCGTGGCTGCCGGAGGAGGCGCTGATCCCGAAGTCGATCGTGCGGCTGATGTGGGAGGAGGGGATGTCCTTCGCCGACTTCGTGCGGCGCTTCACCCTCGGTCCGCGCGAGGGGCTCGTGCTGCGCTACCTGACCGACGCCTACCGCACGCTCATGCGCACCGTGCCCGATGTGCACTCCTCCCCCGAGCTCGAGGAGATCATCGACTGGCTCGGCGAGAGCGTGCGCCAGACCGACTCGTCGCTGCTCGACGAGTGGGAGGCGCTGGCCGACCCGGAGTCGGTCGCCGCCCTCGCCCAGGGGCGCGACGCGGCCCCGCCGCCACGCCCACTGAGTGCCCGCACCGGCCCCTTCCGCACGATGGTGCGCGGCGCCCTGTGGCAGCGGGTCGACAAGGCCGCGCGCGACGACCTGTCCGCCCTCAGCGCGATCGAGACCGCCGCGGCGGAGCTGGCCGACGACGACCGGGCGCCGGTCATGCGCTACGACGACTGGGACACGGCGCTCGGCGACTACTGGGAGGAGCACGACCGCATCGGCACCGACCAGGACGCGCGCGGTCCGCATCACCTCCACATCGAGGAGACCACCGGGCGCCCGCCGGGCATCAGCGACGCGCTCGAGGTCGACGACGCGCGGCTGTGGCGGACGCGCCAGACCCTCGCCGACCCTGCCGGCGACCACGACTGGGTCATCGAGGCCGAGGTCGACCTCGACGCGTCCGATCGCATCGGTGAGGCCGTCGTGCTCGCGACCGCTCTGCGCCGGCTGTGACGCCGGGCATATCCTGAGCGTCTGATGATCACGCTCCCCCGGCGCCTGGCGCACCTCGTCCTCGCCCTCGCGATCGCGTTGGCTCCCGCGCTGCTGTCCGCGCCTGGTGCGGCCGCGGCCACCACGACGGCCTCGACGACCCCGGCGATCGCCTCGGACGTGTTCCCCGACCCACTGCGGGTCGGGACCGAAGGGGTGTACGCCCCCTTCTCCATCAAGCAGGGCGACGAGTTCACCGGCTTCGACATCGACGTGATGAACGAGGTGGGCAAGCGACTCGGCGTCGAGGTCGAGTACGTGGCGACCCCGTGGGACTCGATGTTTGCCGCGCTCGGCTCAGGCCGCTTCGACATCGTCGCCAACCAGGTGACGGCGAGCCCCGAGCGTGAGCAGCTCTACGACCTGTCCGACCCCTATGTGGAGACCGGCGGCGTCCTCGTCGTCGCCGAGGACAACCCCAAGGACATCACCGAGCTCGCCGACCTCAAGGGCAAGAAGGCCGCCGAGAACCTCACGAGCAGCTGGCGGGAGGTGGCCGAGGAGTACGGCGCCGAGATCGTCGGGGTCGACGGGATGACCGAGGCGATGGCCAACCTCAAGCAGGGCCGCGTCGACGCGATCGTCAACGACAAGCTCGCCGTGCGCAACTACATCGCGACGAGTCCTGACCCGGGGGTCAAGGTCGTGGCCGAGACCGACGACACGGCCCAGTCGGTCTTCGCGGCGAAGAAGGGCTCCGGCTACATGCCGGCCATCAACAAGGCCCTGGCCGAGATGGAGCAGGACGGCACCACCCAGAGGATCTACGACACGTACTTCGCCGCGGACGTCAAGGCGCCCACCTGGTGGGACCTCGTCAAGGACAACGCCGGCCCGATGGCCCTGGCCGCGATCACGGTGACGATCCCGCTCACGGTGCTCTCGTTCGCCATCGGTCTCGTCCTCGCGCTGATCGCCGCCATGGGCCGGATGTCGCACGCGGCCCTGCCTCGGGCCATCGCGCGGACCTACATCTCGATCATCCGCGGCACCCCGTTGCTCGTGCAGCTCTACCTGATCTTCTTCGCCCTACCGCAGATGGGGGTCGACCTCTCCCCCTTCCCCGCAGCGGTCATCGCGCTGTCGCTCAACGTCGGTGGCTACGCCGCCGAGGTGATCCGCTCGGCCGTCGAGTCGATCCCCAAGGGGCAGTGGGAGGCGGCGCAGACGATCGGCATGAGCCGCCGGACGGCGCTGCGGCGGATCATCCTCCCGCAGGCCGCCCGCACCGCGGTCCCTCCGCTGTCAAACACCCTGATCTCACTCGTCAAGGACACCTCGCTGACCTCGATCATCCTCGTCGTCGAGATCCTGCGGCAGGCGCAGTTCGCCGCCGCACCCACCTTCCAGTTCATGGCGATGTACGGACTCGCCGCGATCTACTTCTGGATCATCTGCATGGTCATCTCGATCTTCCAGGACCGCGCCGAGGAGAGGTTCAGCCGTTATGTCGCCGTCTGACGCACCCGTCACCGCGCCCGGCCGGGCCGCTGCGCCCGGAGCGCCGGTCGTGTCCGCGCGCACCATCCGCAAGAGCTTCGGCGAAAAGGACGTCCTGCGGGACATCTCCTTCGACGTCCCCGAGGGCGGCGTCACCGTCGTCCTCGGCCCCTCCGGGTCGGGCAAGACGACCCTGCTGCGCTCCCTCGGCGGGCTCGAGCGACCCGACGCCGGCGTCATCACCATCGGCGGCACCACCGTCGACTTCGCCGACCTCACCCCCAACCGGCACGGTCGCCTCCCCCGTGCCCAGCGCGAGCAGGAGGACGCCCTCGCGGCCCAGACCGGCTTCGTCTTCCAGGGGCACAACCTCTTCGCCCACAAGACCACGCTCGACAACATCACCGAGGGCCCGATCGTCGTCCAGGGCGAGGATCCGGAGGCCGCGCGTGAGCGGGCGAGGGTGCTCCTCGAGCAGGTCGGCCTGTCCGAGCACGCTGACAAGTACCCCTTCCAGCTCTCGGGTGGCCAGCAGCAGCGGGTCGGCATCGCCCGGGCCCTGGCCCAGCGCCCGGCCGTCGTGCTCTTCGACGAGCCGACCTCGGCCCTCGACCCGGAGACGGTCGGCGAGGTCCTCACCGTCATGCGTGACCTCGCGGAGCAGAGCTGGACCATGGTGGTGGTCACGCACGAGATCCGCTTCGCCCGGGAGGTCGCCGACGACGTGCTCTTCATCGACGGTGGCGTCGTCGTCGAGCGGGGCGCACCGGAGCAGGTCATCCTCGAGCCTCAGGAGCCTCGCACCCAGGCCTTCCTCAAGCGCATCCTCGACCCGCTGTGAGCCGACGATGATCCTCGTCGACCCACCCACCTGGCCCGGCTGGGGACGGGTCTGGAGCCACCTGGTGTCCGACTCCTCCTTGGAGGAGCTGCATGCCTTCGCCGACGGCCTGGGCATCCCGCGCAAGCTCTTCGACGAGGACCACTACGACGTGCCCGTGGAGCGCTATGACGAGGTCGTCGCCGCCGGGGCCACCGAGGTCGCCGGGTCCGAGCTGATCCGTCGACTCATCCGCAGCGGACTGCGGATCACCCAGGCCCAGCGAGACGGTCGATCTCCCGCCGCAGGTTGAGCCGGGCGCGCTGGGTCCAGTGCTCGTGCGCGTGGTCGGTGAGGTAGAGGCGCTCCCGCTCGACGAAGGGGGTCAGCACCGCGACCCGTCCGCGGGCATAGTCCGCGGCGGCGAACATCCCGTACTCGATGCGGACCTGGTGGCAGTAGGCGTCGAAGCGCTCGGCCTCCGCCGAGAGGATCCACAGGTCAGCGTCGTGGAAGGCGCGCGTCGTCGCATCCGACGCCGTCATCTCGTGCGTCGCCGACTCACGGATCAGGCGGACGATGACCGCGACATCGCTCGGATCGGCATCGAGCGCCGTCAGGCGCTCCTGCGCCACGTCCGCGGAGTCCTGCTCATTGACACCGGGCGATGCTGCGGGGTCGTAGATGGCGTCGTGGTACCAGGCGACCAGACCGGCGAGGTGCCGCTCGCGCTCGGGGAGGTCACCCCCTTCGTGCAGCTCGTCAAGGGCCGCGAGGACCTCCGCCAGGTGCACCGCGTCGTGGTAGGAACGGTGGTCCTCGAGCCAGCGATCGAGCAGGCTCGTCCCCTCGGCCGCGACGAGCTGACCGTCCGCAGCCGGGCACAGTGCGATGACATCGGCGTGCCATCGGCTCCTGAGGGTGTCCACGTGTGCAAGTCTGCCCGAATGAGCGCTGA
>JAKDKQ010000433.1 GCA_030453295.1 Janibacter sp. | reverse complement strand
CCATGACGTACACGACGATCAGCCATGTGGTCGAGGACGGGATCCTCACCGTCACGCTCGACCGGCCCGACCAGCTCAACTCCTTCACGCCGGCGATGGCCGACGAGCTGGAGCGGACCTTCCGCGAGGTCAACGACGACGACTCCGTGCGAGCGGTCATCGTCACGGGGGCCGGGCGGGCCTTCTGCGCGGGCATGGACCTGACCACGGACGGCAATGTCTTCGGTCTCGACGAGACGATGAGCCCCTCCCTTGCGGACATGGACCGGCTCGAGGACCCGGCCCTCATCGCGGGAGTCCGCGACACCGGCGGTCGGGTCACCCTCGCGATCCATGACTGCCGCAAGCCCGTCATCGCGGCGATCAACGGCGCCGCGGTCGGCATCGGCGCGACGATGACCCTCGCGATGGATGCCCGGATCGTCTCGAGCAAGGCGCGGATCGGCTTCGTCTTCGGGCGCATCGGGATCGTGCCGGAGGCCGCGTCGTCGTGGTTCCTCCCGCGCATCGTCGGCCTGCCGGCCGCCCTCGACCTCGTGCTCTCGGCCGACATCCTCGACGCGCAGTCCACGGTCGACGTGGGCCTGGCCCAGGGACCGCACGAGCACGAGGAGCTCCTCACTGCTGCGCGGGCGCTCGCCGACCGTTGGACGAAGGGGAGGTCCCCCGTCGCCGTGGCCCTCGCCCGTCAGATGCTCCGGCGCAATGCCGCCCAGGACCACCCCGTCGAGGCGCACCGCATCGACTCACTGGCCATGTGGCACACGAGCATCGAGGACGGCAAGGAGGGCGTGGCCGCCTTCCTGGAGAAGCGGGACCCGGAGTTCACCGGGCGTGCCTCGCAGATGCCGGACTTCTACGACGAGTGGCTGCAGCGTTGAGCCTGCCGCCGGCGCCCGGACCTGCGCACTCGCCGACACCGCCCCCGAAGGACAACAGCATCGGGATCGCCGCGGCCGTGGTGATGGCCACCCTCGGGGTCCTGGTCCTCGCGGTCGGGGTGGGCATCCTGATGTGCGGAGGCCTCGGATGGGTCATGACGGGCGCCATGGACACCGGTGCCGGAGCCATGATGCTGGCCGGCATCCTGGTGATCGTGGTGAGCGTGGTCATGCTGGCGGTGCCCCTCTTCGTCTGGCGGAACAGATGAGCGCAGGATCGGTGGGTGACCATGGCGGGTGAGGCGCTGAAGGAGGCGCGCGAGGGTGAGTTCGCCCAGGGCGTGGGCTTCGGTTCCTTGGAGGCGACGCTCTTCATGGAGACGCCGTCCCTGCGCGGCGCCCACCGCACCGACCTGTGGTTGCGGATCATCAAGGCGGTCACGCTCATCGCTCCCTTCGCCGGGCTGGTCGCTCCCCTCGGCAACCCGGGCGTCCCGGGCTCAGGTGGAGGGATGTCGAGCACCATGGAGTCCGATGGCCTGGACGGCGACCTGCTCTACGGGGCGGTCCACTGGTCCTTCGTCCTCGGGGCGATGGGGCAGGGATGGACGATCCTCGACTGGTGGCGGCTCGGCCGGCACAAGGACGGCCTGTGGACGGCGTGGTCAGCGGTGGCCCTCGTCTCCTCGATCATCGTGCTGGCCTGGTTTCCGTCCCTCCTGTCGAGCGAGGAGTATCGGACGGTCGCCCCCTTCGTCGTCGCCACCGCGGTCCTGGCCCTCGTGGCTCTCGTCGCGATGCGGATGTGGTCACGTCCGCCCTCCCGCTACGTCGCGGATCGCCTGCGGATGGAGGACTCGGTGCTCGCGGTGCCCGAGGAGGAGCGCCGCGCTCTGCTCGCCGAGCGGAGCCAGGTCGTGGAGGTCCTGCTCGAGCGGGACCTCATCACGCCGGCGGCGGCCGACGTGGCTGCACGACTCGAGCTGGGCCAGTGGTGGCGCCTCGACGACAACGCTGGCCCGGACCACCGGATCTCGACATGAACGTGCCGGCGGGGCGGTGAAGAGACCGGTGTCAGCCATGACCTGACGATCGGTGGGCTGGGGGCGGGTTCACCGCCGGCTCTGCTCGGTGATGGGGCGCCGCCGCAGGTGGGACCCGTTGTTACCTGCGGGTACGACGTGCACTTCACCGGTGGGCCGGATCAGGAACCCCGGAAAATCAGGGTTTCGCTTCCGGATCGCGGGAC
>JAKDKQ010000432.1 GCA_030453295.1 Janibacter sp. | reverse complement strand
AAGGCCCGGCTCGGCCGGCTCGCCGACTGACGACTGACGACTGACGACTGACGACTGACGACTGACGACGGGCGTGGGGCGACGACTACCGTCGTGCCCATGGCCCTGCACCTCCACCAGCTCTCCATCGACGCGCACGACCATGCTGCCCTCGCGAGGTGGTGGGCAGACGTGCTGGGGTGGCGCGTGGACTTCGAGGACGAGCACGAGTGCAATGTCGTGCCCCCCGAGCACACCGAGGACCCGGTCGACGACACCGCGATGTGGTTGACGGGCCGGATGTCGCTCGTCTTCGCCCCGGTGCCCGAGGGCAAGACGATCAAGAACCGCCTGCACATCGACCTCGCCCCACACATCGACCAGGACCGCGACGCCGAGATCGAGGCGCTGATGGCCAAGGGGGCGACCCGCGTCGACGTCGGCCAGACCCCCGACGTCACCTGGACCGTGCTCGCCGACCCGGAGGGCAACGAGTTCTGCGTGCTCTCCTCCCGCGACCGGTGAGTCGCGTGCAGCCCGCGCAGTGGCCGGACTCCGTCGACGAGCTGCTCGACGCCTTGCGGGTGGTGACCCTGCCGCTCAACACCCGATTTCGCGGCGTGGACGAGCGCGAGGTCGCCCTCGTCCACGGGCCCTGCGGCTGGGGGGAGTTCGCCCCCTTCGTCGAGTACGGACCGGCCGAGGCGGCGCGCTGGCTGGAGGCTGCGGTCGAGGCCGCGTGGGCCGGCTGGCCGGACCCGGTGCGCGCCGAGGTGCCCGTCAACGCCACGGTGCCCGCGGTGCCGGCCGAGCGCGTCGCCCAGATCCTGGCCCGCTACGACGGGTGCACCACGGCCAAGATCAAGGTGGCCGAGCGCGGTCAGGGCGAGCAGGACGACATCGACCGGGTCGCGGCCGTCCGCGACCGCATGGGTCCGGACGCGCGGATCCGGGTCGACGCCAACGGCGGGTGGTCGCTCACCCAGGCGGCCGACATGCTGGCGAGGTTGGCCCCCTTCGGCCTGGAGTACGCGGAGCAGCCCTGCGCCGACGTGCGGGACCTCGCCCGCCTGCGGGTCGATCTGGCGCACAACGGTGTCGAGGTCCCTGTCGCCGCGGACGAGTCCATCCGCAAGGCGGAGGACCCGCTCGAGGTGGCCCGTCTGCGCGCCGCCGATGTCATCGTCGTCAAGGTCGCGCCGCTCGGCGGGGTGGCCGCCGCCCTGCGCATCGTCGACGAGTGCGGACTCCCGGCCGTCGTCTCCTCGGCCATCGACTCCAGCGTCGGGCTGCGGGCCGGCGTCGCCCTCGCCGCAGCGCTGCCGGGCCTGGACCACGCGTGCGGCCTCGGCACCGGCGCGTTGCTCGCCGCCGACGTGACGACCGACCCGCTCGTGCCCGTCGGTGGTGTCCTCCCCGTACGCGACGTCGTCCCCGACGAGGAGCTGCTGGTGCAGCACGCGTCACCCGCCCCCCGACAGCAGTGGTGGCGCGACCGGGTGCGCGCAGCCTGGGCAGCCCGCGACTGAGCCTCGTCCACAACCCTGCGGGCTGTGGGGGCAGACGTGCACAGCGACGCGAAGGGAGCCCCGCTCACCTCGTCGAGACGGTGGGCTGGGTCCATGGACATGGGGATACTCCTTCCGGGGGAGCTGAGTGGGGTCGCGGCCCGACTCGACCGGTACGCCGTGCGGCTGGAGGTCTGCGCGACGCAGGTGCGCACCGCCACCGCGACGAGCTGGCAGGGCGGGGCCGCGGACCTGCACCGCGGGCGGGTGGCCGACCACGCGGCTGACCTCACGAGCCTCGCGGGTCGGGTGCGCGAGAGCGCCCGGCTGGTCCGGCAGCTGCAGGCCGTCGCCGAGTCGCGACTGGACCTCGTCGGCGAGGTCGACCTGACCGTCGGGTTGCTGCCGTGAGCGGCATCGAGGTCTCCGGCGGTGTGGCCGGGCTGTCCGTCGGCCTGATCGAGCTCGAGGACTCCGCCGGTCGGCTGAGGCGCATCGGGACGGAGCTGACCGAGATCGCCGTGTCGGTGGCAGCCGTCGCCGCCGAGCCCCGGCTCATGCTCGCCGGGCTGCTCGCGCCGCGCGAGCTCGTGGCCGTGGAGCTGGCCCTGCTGGGGTGCACCGGGCCGGGCGGGGTGGCCACC
>JAKDKQ010000068.1 GCA_030453295.1 Janibacter sp. | reverse complement strand
GACGTCGTCGAGTTTAGGACAGGACTTACATCTGGAGGTAAGAAGTAGCATGCCTGGATTAGCTCCGACGACGCTCCCTTCTGTGCAGCCGGTGGGCGGCTTCATTCACGGGCAGGCCGCGGCTAGAATCACAGGTATGAGACAAACGCGGCCGTTCGCTATTTCAGGCGTAATAACGGGCACAGTCATGGTGGCAATCTCATTCTTCATCGAGGATGCCGCCCAATCGAAGAGCACGTTGGTTGCGGGGCTTATTGCGGCGGTCACCATTGCTGCGATACCGATTTACGATATCAACTCGTGGTCTCTCACGAAACGCTCACTCGTACATTTTCTTGCGATGCTCGCAACCGTATTTCCGCTACTTCTCTTCAGCGAATGGTTCACTCTGCCAGTGGCCATCAGTGTGTTTTTACTGTTCGGCATCGTTGGCTGGACAATCGGCTACGTCGTCTACCGGGTTCAGGAGAAGAAGCAGGCATAGAGCTGACCCTCAGGGGTAGAATAAGACCGCGCACACGCGCACGATCACGGGTAAGTGCGTTTGGGGCACCTCGGCTAGCCAACAACCACGTAATGCGCGTTCGCCCACGTGCCGGGGTGAACCCGGGCTGGCTCTACCTGTGTTTCGCCAGCTGGCAGGTACAGGCTCAGGTGAAGGCGCAATCGTGCGGCTCAGTGGTCGACGCCGTTTACCCGGGCGACCTGGACGACGTGATCCTCCCGCCGATCGATGAAGTCCGTGGAGACGCTGCGTACCAGTGCTGGAAGGACTTCGCCGAGGCTAACCGGTTGGAGGCCAACGCAATAGACCGGCTTGAGAGTTCAATGTTGGCGAGCGTAGAGGCTTCATAAGCCCCACTCAGCAGGCACGAGTTCGGCTAGTCAACGGGCCCCGAGCATGCCTGCGCCGGCCGTGTGCCACCCGCGAGCCAATTCTGGCCGGTCTGGCCGTTCATGGACCGCTGACTTCTTATGGTGACGCCGCCGAAAGTAGTATTGCCACGCCTGCAGCCCAACGGCGTGATCCTTCCGAGATTGTAGGAGGGGAGCGCATATTCCTGTGTCCCGAACACTGCTTACGTGATGCTGTTATGGTGCACGTATGAGCAGCGCACCCCGCAAGGCAGCCATCTACCTCCGTATCTCTCAGGACCGCGAGATGGATGGGCTCGCCATCGAACGCCAGCGCGAGGATTGTGAGAACCTCGCTCGGTTCCGGCGCTGGGAGATCGTCGAGACCTATGTGGACCAGTCGAAGAGCGCTACCGACCGGTCCGCGATCCGTCCGGACTACGACCGCATGGTCGCCGACTACCTGGTCGGACGGTTCGACGCCATCATCTGCTACGACCTCGACAGGCTCACCCGGCAGCCGCGGCAGCTGGAGGACTGGATCGACGCCGCCGAGCTTCGCGGCCTCGCCCTCGTAACGGCCAACGGCGACGCGGACCTCTCCACCGACGGCGGTCGCATGTACGCACGCATCAAGGCCGCCGTGGCGCGCGCCGAGATGGAGCGCAAGAGCGCCCGTCAGTCTGCGGCGCAGAGACAGCGCGCTATGCAGGGGCGTGCCCCGAAGGGCATGCGTCCGCTTGGTTATGCCGTCGACGGCAGTGTGATGCCTGATGAAGCCGTGGTCGTGAAAGCGATCTATGCCCTGTTCTCGAGGATCGAAAACCCTGAGTCGCTACGCTCGCTCGCCCGGGCGCTCAGTGGTACCGAGAAGATCAAAGGGCTCTCTGCCCTTCCCAAGCACACGCA
Organism: Janibacter sp.; assembly: GCA_030453295.1. Taxonomy (GTDB): domain Bacteria; phylum Actinomycetota; class Actinomycetes; order Actinomycetales; family Dermatophilaceae; genus Janibacter. Next base: position 7,455 of record JAKDKQ010000068.1, on the reverse strand, counting down.
CACAGTCAGCGTCGAGCGCGCCGCCGCCCGCGAGGAGCAGGGCCTCGACCCCCGACCGATCGTCGAAGACGGTCCGTGGTCGCCTTCGACCGTGCTCGGCATCCTGCGCAACCCGCGTTATGCGGCGCTGAGCACTTACACGCCGAAGTTCGCCCAGGCGGACGGGAAGCGTCGCCGGATGTGGAAGGCACAAATCCTCCGCGACGACGCCGGAGAGCCGATCCGGGGCCAGTGGGAGCGGATCGTCGATGACGAAACCTGGTGGAAGGTCCAGGAGATTCTCGACGACAAGAAGCGCGTGACCAACACCAGTGGTGCAACCAAACGCAAGCGCCTCGGGAGTGGACTGTACCGCTGTGGTGTCGTCGTCTCTGTGACTGGAGAGGTCTGCGGCAAGAAAGTCACAGGCGCACCACGCGGGTACACGTGCCCAGGTCACTTGGTCCGCTCTGGTCCCGCCATAGACGAGTACGTCACGAAGGCAATCAGCGCCCGTCTCGCCATGGATGACGCGGCGGAGAAGATCCTCAAGCCCAAGGACAGCTCACAGACCGAGGCCCTCGACGCTGCGATCAGCGACCAACGAGCCAGGATCAGTCGTGCGCAGCACGACTACGACGAGGAGATCATCGAGGGGCGCGACCTCAAGCGCGTGCGCGACGCCGCCGAGGAGCGCATACAGGAGCTGGAGGCCCAAAAGGCACTGCGGGGACGCGCTGGTGTGCTGCGACCAATCCTCGACACCGATGACCCGCCAGGCGCGTTCAGAGGCGCATCGCTTGAGATCCGACGTCAAGTGATCGACGCGCTGGTTACTGTCACGGTGTTTCCACAGCCCAGAGGGCGCAAAGGGTTCGATCCAGCATCGGTCGAGATCGTGTCGAAGTAGGCCGCGGTCCGCGAAGCGGACCCGGGAGGTCTCCCGAGAGCGGCTGACGCGGCATAAGCGCGTCATTTCACTAGAGCCTGACTGCCAGTCGCGCCACCGCTCTCCTCGACACAGAGGAGACCGCTATGACAAGGAGCTTCGACACTACACCCCGCGTTTGGATCGGCTGCCTCCAGTGCTACAACGAAGGGAATCTCGTTGGTGACTGGCACAACGCAACTGATGCAGATGAGATCACGACATCGCAGCTGCACGGACGCGCAATCGACCCTGGTACCCACGAAGAACTCTGGTGCCTCGATCATGAGAACCTACCCATCACAGCGGAGTGCTCACCTCGTGACGCCGCCGAGCTGGCCCGCACCCTCGAAGACGTGCCTGAACGTGAGAGGCCCGCTCTCAATGCCTGGGTCCTGTCCGGCGACTACATCGAAGACGGGGACGGGCTGCCGAGCATCAGCGACTTTGAAGAACGTTACTGCGGGGAATGGTCATCATTTCGCGAGTACGCCGAGCAACTCGTCGAAGACAGCGGCCTGCTGGCCGACGTGCCCGAGGAGGTAGCCCGCTACTTCGACTGGGAGGCATGGACCCGCGACCTCATATACGACTACGCGGTCATGGACGACGGCTCCCACGGCGCCTACGTCTTCCGGAGCCTGTGATGTCGGACAACGAACTGACGCTCTGCCTGTGCTTCGAATGCTCGCCACCCGAGTTCACGGACCGCGCTTATGTCGTCGTACCCGACCGAGGAATGTGGCGCGTCCACACCTGCCCTACCCACGGCCCGGTCTCCGTGGCGGAGGTCCCCGTGAAGCCGGTCAGCACTCAAGAGGAGGAATGAAGATGTCCGCAGAGAGCAATGCCCGTGACCACATCCACGCATTCCGGTGGTGGGTGGGCAACCCCGAGATGACTCGCGCCGAAGCAGAGCTGCGGGACCTCGCCGCACTGCGCGAAGCGGTGGAGTACGAGATCGCCATGCACGCTCACCAGGTCGCCACATACGAGGGCATCTCCTGGGCAACTGTCGCTGATGCCCTCAGCATCAGTCCCGCTGCTGCCCGCCGTCGCTATAAGCGCTGAGTCGTGGTCGAGGCGTCGACGCCGACCGTGAGCAACGCGACGCTGTCCACACGAAGGGCCTCGGCAAGAGCGTCGATCGAGTCGAGCGTGAGGTTGCGCTCGCCCCGTTCGATGCCCGCGAGATAGCGCGGCGTCACATCGAGATCTTCAGCCAGCTTCTCTTGGGTAAGCCCTCTCGACACGCGCAGGGCGCGGAGGTTCCGGCCCAGGCGGTGTTTGAGGGATTCCTTCACCCTTCAAGCCTCAAAGAAGGAAGCGAAGAGTACCAGGTACTCATCGCTTCCACTAGGATTAGTGGCTAGACCAGGACATGTGCACAGAGAGGAACGCGCCTACCCGCGCAAGCGAACGATGAAGAGAACACTGCACCGACCAGCGGCAATGATCGCCGCGGCGATCCTCGGCCTCACCCTTGTGGGATGCGGCTCCGACCCGGCGGAGACGCCTGACAACGAGACCGGGGGTGACACCGCTGCCAGCGTCTACGAGTTTCAGACCAACGGCATCGAGCCGTCGAACGAAGTGACCGTCCGCACACCCGACGACCTCCGAGAGGTCATGGGCGCAGACGCTAACAATCTCGTCATTGACCAGATCGTTGTGACCGGCCACGACCTTGGCGGCGCGCAGGTCTGCGCGGCTGACTTGGCGATCACGTACATGGACGGTCAGCCCGATGGCCTCGTGTCGGCAGGATCAGACGCCGGTCAGCGGTCGCAGGCGGAGGACGCACTTCTGGAACGCTCCGAAGCATCTTCGATCGAAGAGATTGTCGCCGAGGTCGATGGGCTCATCGCCGACGGCGAAGAGCGCGGTCTCACGGCCCAGCAAATCGGAGACCGAATCGAGATGTTCGCCGGGATCCAGGGCACCTTCTACACCGACGGTGCGACCGGCCAAGAAGTGGTGGATGGCTACCTCAGCGGCGGCAGTGAAGGCGAGTCGACGAACGCGGGGATCATCGCCAAGGCGCTGGGACTCACTTCCAGCAAGGAACCCAACGCGCTATCCGACTTCGACGAGTCCGCACCCGAGGCGGGCACGTACATTGCCGCTGACTTCTCGACCCTCACCGTGGTAGGCGACTGCGCCGCCTCCGCGACCGACCCGGACAACGCGATTGAGTTGGAGCTACCCTTGGTTGACGCCGACGGAAAGAGCGACACCACCGCGACCGTCCAGCTGTCGGTGATGGCCGACGGCACCATCGGGGTGGCAGGTGAGGTCAAGGACTACATGCGCGACGCCAACGACAACTGGATCGCGAGCTGACCGCTCCTCACTCGACGCAGAACCCAGCAGCTTGATGGCTGCGGGGTTCTGCGTTTCCAAAGCTATGCCTGCCCACCAAACTGGTGGCCCGCATCCTGCTCCGGCTCCTCTGTGCTGATCTCGGTCGCCAGGTCTCGGATGAGGCGCGACTGTGCAGCGACAGTGCGCTCCTTCCACTTCTCGAAGCTCGGGCCCCGGTACGTTCCGAGCCCGTCAGTCGTGCGCCGCTGATGCTTCTTGAACTCGCTCTTTGCGTGCTGCTCGAACCGATCAAACAGCGTCGTGCCGTCCTTGAACTTCGTCCCCTTGAGGAAGCGTGTCATTACTGCCGACTGCGCAGCGAGAAGATCCTTGCGCACGTCCTCGTAGCTCGGGTGGGATGGCGGAGGCCCAGCCTCCCGCAGTTCGCGCTCAATCTCATCGTGCAGCGCGTGCAGATGCACTTCCCGTGCCCTCGCAGCGGCCCTCGCCTCTTCAGCATCCATGCGAGTCTGTTCAGCTGCGTGACGAGCCTGTGCAGTATCACGCTCGGCCAATTCACGACCTTCGGCGTACCCATCCGTCTTCGCCTTGCTGCGCAGCTTCGGGAGATCGGCCCGCTCAGCCTGGAGGGCATCGCGTTCGGTCTTGGCAGCCTGGCAGTCTTCCCACGCCTTCTTGCTGTTGCGTTCTGTGTCGGCCAGATGCGCGGCAGCCTTCTCCGCGGTGCGCTTGGTGCGCACCGCGCGAGCCTGAAACTCACTACTCGACAGATGCTCGGTCGAGCGCTCGGTCACGGCATGCTCGACTTCATACCCGATCTTCTCCATGTGGGCACGAAGCTCACGATGCTGACGCTTGAGATCGCCCGGACCCTTGAAGAAGTCCTTCTGCGACAAACGACCATCCTGGGTCACCGGCGTGATCATGACCTGCAGCTGCGGTGAGTGCTCATCGAGGTGGATCGAGCCACCTACGACATTGGCCTGTCCGAACTCGGCACTTGCCCAGTTGAGCGCAGCGATCGTGAGGCGGCCAGCCTCCTCGTTCAGACCCTCGTTCCTCCACTCAGGACAGTGATCTTCGAACCACGATGGATCGAGCTGCAGCACGATCCCGCGCATAACCACTGCATCCTTGCGCAGAGACTTGTGTACGGTGGCGAGCCGCGTGTTCAGGTACTCCTCCAACTCGTTGGACGGAGGGTCGCCATCGACCGACTGCACCGACCGGTAGCTGCCACCGCGATCGTTGACGAACGACATATTCAGGTGTGTTCTACTCGTATCGATGTTCGTGTTCGCGTGCTTGAACGAGTACCCGGCAGCCTCATCGGCCTCCCGTGCGATGTGTCGCATGAAACCCTGCACATGCCCTCCCGCGCGACCCACCTTGTGGCTCGCGTCATACGTCATCGTGTAACTCATGCTGATCTCCTCTCGACCTGTTCCAGGGAAGCACCGCCTGTTGACGCTGCTTCCCCGGAGCCCCCGGCGGCTCTCCCGAGGGGCCTTCCAGATCGGAGGTCCCCGCTCCTCCACACCCGGGACCCTGCGCCCGTGTGTGGAGCCTCTGCGGCAACCTCCGATCCGGAAGGTGTAGCCCAATACAGTGGGACGGTCGCTTCGGGAGTCTATGTTCCGGGGCCCCTCCGGGGGCCTGGGGCCTGAGGTACCTCGATGCAGCGATCCGCCGTCGCCCCACCTGGGCGACGACGAATCGACTGCAAGGTCGCGGCGACCGCACTCATGCCGTACCCCCGGTGGTGAGCGCCAACGGCACGTCACGGCTGTGCTCGGCGAGCCCATCCAGCAACTCGTCGACAGCAGCGCCAGCGTCGTGAGCGCCACCGCCTGCCGGGCCGTAGCTCAGCGACAACACCTCGAAGCTGGTGTAGCCACTTGCCTGCTTCGTTGAGATGGCGCGCTTGTACGGATCGCCCTTGACTACGGGCTGCACCAGGTACCGGAGAATGTCATCCTCCCGGAAGACCCGCACCACCGACTGCAAGCGGCGGATGAACTGATCGAGCGCTTCATCGACATTGCCCTTCTGACGGGCAAAAAAGAAGAACTCGACCGGCTCGATGGTCGCAGTGATCACGATGAGCCTGGGAGCGACCTCACCCTTGTTCTTGTACCGCGCCCGAGCAGGCGAGGCATTGTGCGGATCGAGCAGAAGTAGCCAGTCGTTGGCATCCATAGCCGAGGCCCGCAGATCATCAAGCAGCATGATCTCCTCGCCCCGCCAGTCATCGAGCGGGTTTGTTGTCGCGGCACGGTAGACCTGCCACCGCTCCCCGTGTCCCTTGGCGCACGAGATCGCCTCCTGGATGAACGCGTTCGCGAACCTGGTCTTGCCGACCCCGGCCTCGCCATGGATGAAGACGACCTGGGTCGAAAAAGCACCGGCACGCAGCTTCGCCGCCGCACGGTAAGCACGGCGCTGCCCGTAGGCCGACAACGCATCATCGATCTCCCGCTGATGCCGTGAATAGATATCGAAGTACTCATCGGTGAGCATGATCTGGTCACGCGTGAGTTCACCCTGGAGCACCATCTCCCGGAACGGCTCGAACTCCAGCTTCGCCCGCTTCGCCTTGACATGAGCGCGGCCCTTCCGCCACGCCGGATACCGCTCGCGGTACACCTGCTGATATTCCATGCCCCGTACCGAGGCGACCTGCTCCGGCGGGTACTGGAACTTGTCGGGGTACTTCACGTGCGTGAGATAGGCCAAGCCGTTGTCGTGCTGCTGGGTGATCTTCTTGCCGCAGACCTCGACAGGCGCACCGCCGCGCGACTTGTCGAGTTCAACGTACTGGACCTCGACTCCCAGAATCGCGGCCAGCTTCTCGACCGCTGCCGAGGTTTCGCGACTCTTGAACTTCAACAGCAGATGCAGGTGCAGGTACTTCGGCACCTCGACCATCGAAGCGGTCGCATCATCCCAGCCCAGCTGAGTATCGTCACCGTGCAGGATGCAGTGAGCCTCTTCGATCACGAGACCGACAGATTCCAGCAGCACGACCAAGTACTGCGAGAACGACGCGGCAGCCGCACGTAGCGCATCGACGCGCGAAGGATCATCCTTCGGGCGACCGTTCGCTGCGTGCGCCTGCTCCAACAGGCCGGCGAACACCGGATCAGTCGAGTGCTGCCAGCACTCGGGCTTGATCTGCTGCACCAGCATGACCAGAGTCGGGTTCGCTGCCTTACGCGCCATAGCGATCACCCCGGAGCCGGGGAGCATCGGCGCTCGCAGGCAGACCGATGTACCCCCGATGTTCCCCCCGCTGTACCCCAGACGGTGAGGTGCCATGAACGGCTGCTCCACGCGGCGGGATCGGCGGGAACACGCTGGTTGCGGCAAGGCGCGGCGAATCTACAAGCCCTTCGCCGCGCCCGTAGGTGGAGTGTTCCTGCTTAAGCTCCACAGAACTCTTAGTCGCAGAGATATCCCACAGCACATCGTTCCCGGTATGTTCCTCACTGGCACCCCAACCGCACTGGCTGCGGCGCTGGGTAAGCACGCGATAACAGGGCTCGCGGTGGACGCCGCCCACGACGGATGCCTGTGCAGTACTCACTTGGCACCGCCAAGGAGAGCGCGCAGACGGCGGACCTGTTCATCCGACAACGGGGGAGCAGACGCTACGATCCGCTCGACGGCGGACTCGATGGACTCGAAGCCGCTGGCGCGTGTCGGTACAGCGAGCGCATCGAGATCAGTGCGTAGGACCTTGACACGGCCGCCGACCTTGACAGCGGGCAGCCTGCCATCGGCGATGTATCGACGAAGCGTTTGATACGCGCCATACCCGAGCTGGACAGCCTCAGTCAGGCTGATGTAGTGGGACAGGTTTGACTTGGGAGGAGTGGTGTACCCCATGAGAACTCCAGACAGAAATATCTGTCCGGAGACGGGGGGAATAGTTGTCCGGCTACTTTCCCGGTCGCCGTGCGCGATGCTCCACTGGGCCCTTCCGGACCTCCGTGCCTTACGGGAGAAGTCACTCCCTGCCGGGTCGTCTAAATCTGAATCTCGACGTGGTTCCCGGTGCTACCCGGTGCTGACTACGCGCTGCTCGACACAGCCCACGTGGGGTGATCCCCCTTCGTTGATCTTGCTCTCGCGATCTCAGAAGGCTTGTCGCGATCCTATCCGACCTGTCAAGCAAGGTCAAGCCCGAGCATTCGAGACGGTAGTGCTGTCCGGAACGTGGT
>JAKDKQ010000431.1 GCA_030453295.1 Janibacter sp. | reverse complement strand
CCGGCGCTCGCCCTCACCGATCGTGACGGCCTCTACGGGGCGGTGCGCTTCGTCCGGGCGGCGACCGCGGCCGGGATCGTGCCGATCCTCGGGGTGGACCTGGCCATCGACAGCGGGTCCCGGGCACCAGAGCGCCGTCGCACCCCGGTGCGTGGCGGCGCCCAGGTCGACCCGCGTCACCCCCGCGTCACCGTCCTGGCCCGTGGCTCCGGTGCCGGGGTTCCGCACGGGGTCGGCTGGGCCAGGCTGTGCCGACTCGTCAGCGAGGTGCACCTGACGGGCGAGCGCGGCGAAGCGGTGGCGACGGCGGCGATGGTCGCCCGGCACGCGGCCGCGCCCGACCCCGACGAGCCGGGACCGCTGCTCGTCCTGCTCGGACCGACGTCCGATGTCGGCGCGGCGCTGCTTGCCCGGCGGCCGGACCTCGCCCGGCAGCGGCTACGGGCATGGCAGCAGGTCCTGCCCACCGGCGCCCTCGCGATCGAGGTCGTCGACCACGGTGGCCCGCCGGGCACACCCGCCTCGACCGGCCACGCCGCGCACCTCCTCGGCCTCGCCGACTCCTGCGGTGTCCCGGCCGTGCTCACCGCGGCCGTGCGCCACCTGCGACCGGAGGACGCGAGCACCGCCGATGTCCTCGACGCGACCCGACGCCTCGTCACCCTCGACGCCCGGCACCTGGACCGGGTGACGATGGCCGGGCACCTCGCCGACGACGCGACGATGGCCGCGAGTGCCCACCGCGTGACGACTGCCCTCGGGGGCGGCGCCGGCGGGTGGTCCTGCGCAAGCCCGACCCAGCGGGCTCGCGTGCTGCTCGAGGACACCGTGCGCACGGCGATGGGGTGCGCGCTGGATGACCGCAAGGACCTCGGCATCGGCCGGGTGCACCTCCCGGAGGCGCACGTGCTGGGGCTGCGACCCGACGAGGACCCGCAGGCCGTGCTCGCGCAGCGGTGCCGGACAGCGATCGGCGCGCGCTACCCGGACGCGCTGCCGTCCGTGCTGCGCCGGGTCGAGGAGCGGCTGGCCGACGAGCTCGACGTCGTCGAGGCGCTGGGCTACCCGACCTACTTCCTGACCGTCGCCGAGGTCGTCGACCTCATCACCGACGCCGGAGTACGCGTCGCCGCCCGCGGCTCCGGGGCGGGCAGCCTCGTCAACCACCTGCTCGGCATCAGCGCCATCGACCCGATCCGGCACGACCTGCTCATGGAGCGCTTCTGCTCGCCGCTGCGGGCCGAGCTGCCCGACATCGACATCGACGTGGAGTCCGCGCGCCGGACCGAGATGTACGAGCTGGTCCTGGAGCGCTTCGGCCGGGACCGGGTGACGTGCGTGTCGATGATGGACACCTACAAGGCGCGGCACGCGATCCGTGACGTCGGAGCAGCGCTGGGGGTCCCCCCTTCGGAGGTCGACGAGATCGCCAAGGCCTTCCCGCACATCCGCGCCAAGGACGTGCGCTCGGCGATGGCCGAGCTGCCCGAGCTGCGCACCCGCAGCCTCGACGGACCCCGGCTCGGGGTGCTCTTCGACCTCGTCGAGCGTCTCGACGGACTCCCTCGGCACATCGCCCTGCACCCCTGCGGGGTGGTCCTGTCCGACGGCGGGCTGCTCGATCGCACCCCGGTCGAGTCGAGCTGGCTGGGCTTCCCGATGAGCCAGTTCGACAAGGACGATGTCGAGGCGCTCGGTCTGCTCAAGCTCGACATCCTCGGCATCCGGATGCAGTCGGCCATGGCGCACGCGGTCGGCGAGGTCGAGCGGGTCGACGGGGGGCGGATCGATCTCGACGACCGGGCGGATGTGCCGCTCGACGACCCGGCGACCTTCGCGATGATCCGTACGACCCGCACTCTCGGGTGCTTCCAGATCGAGAGCCCGGGGCAGCGCGAGCTCATCGGCAAGCTCGCGCCCACCGTCTTCGACGACCTGATCATCGACATCTCGCTCTTTCGTCCCGGACCGGTGAAGTCCGACATGATCCGACCCTTCCTCGAGGCCCGGCACGGGTGGTCGCGGCCGCAGTTCCTCCACGACCGGCTCGTCCCAGCGCTCGCCGAGACCGAGGGCGTCGTCGTCTTCCACGAGCAGATGCTGCGGATCATCTCCGAGACGAGCGGCGCGACC
>JAKDKQ010000430.1 GCA_030453295.1 Janibacter sp. | reverse complement strand
GAGCCCTCGCCGACGATCTGCTTGGGCAGGGGGAAGACCTCGTCGACGACCTCCTCCGCGGTGATCGGGACACCGGCGGCGATCTGGCCGAGGACGGGGACGTAGCTGGCCTCGGGGCGAGCGTCACCGGAACCGGTGGGGTCGACGACCTCGTCGGTGCTGCTCGCGCCGCCACGCATGTCGCCCAGGTCGGAGACCGTGGCCGACGGAGCGGTGTGGCCGTCGGGGGCGATGACCTCGATGGCCCGGGGCCGGTTGGGGTCACGGCGCAGGTAGCCCTTGCGCTCGAGGGAGGAGAGCTGGTGGGCCACGGAGCTCGGGCTGGTCAGGCCGACGAGCTCGCCGATCTCACGCAGGCTCGGCGGGTAGCCCCGGGTCGCCACCGCATTGCGGATGACCTCGAGCACCTTGCGTTGGCGGACGGTCAGACCATCGCCCGTGTCCCGCTCGGGGAGCTGATGGATGTTGTCCTCGTCCGTGCCGCTCATGCTCTCGACCCCTTCGTCCGTGTCCGGTGGAACCGAGGCCTTGTCAGCGTTGTCGGTGCTCGCTGGTCAACTTCTCGGTAGTGGAGACACTAGGCCGATCGAACAGGCTTTTCAAACATCTGTTCGAGCGTGTTGTTGATTTTCTTCGAACACCCGTGCTAGACATCGTACAGACGTTCTATCGAACACCGGTTCGACGGAACCGCACCGAGGAGGACCCGCATGACTGCTCTCACCGCCACCCCGATCCGCATCGACGTGCCGGCGCGCTCGCGCCACCTCGTCTCCGTGCCGACCGGTGATGCTGTCGTCGCGCGCCCGGCCGTTCGCACCCGGCTGACCCGTCGCGGCCGCTTGGCCATCACGACCTCTGCCCTCGCCGTGGCCAGTGTTGCCAGCGCGACCTTCGCCTTCGGTGGGGCCGCCATCACGCCGCAGGAGATCACCGTCGAGCCGGGTCAGACGCTCAGCCAGATCGCCTCGAGCGAGCTCTCCGGTGTGCCGACGGCCGAGGCCGTGGCCGACATCCAGGTCGCCAACGGGCTCACGACCACGCACATCCACGCCGGTCAGACGCTGACGATCCCGACGCCCTGACGGCTCGTCGCCGGCGACGGCGACCCCCTTCCTCCCGGGCCCACCGACCCAGCCCGGGCCGGCCATCGGCCATCTCCGTCCCCCTCGGAGGTGGCCGATGTGCCGTTCGTCGACGGGTTTGGGTGAGGACTTGCGTCGCGTGGGTTGGAGGCGTCTAATGGTCACTACATCTAGTGGTTACACGGTTGTCATTCGTCCACATCTAGTGCACAGGCTGACGGCAGTTGTCCACAGGGAATTGGGGTTCGTCCCAGTTTTGTCCACCGCACCATCCACAGGCGAAGGGAGATCCGGCCGTGCACTGCCCGTTTTGCCGTCACACCGACTCCCGGGTCATCGACAGCCGCACGACCGATGACGGCAGCGCGATCCGTCGCCGTCGGCAGTGCCCGGAGTGCAGTCGCCGCTTCACGACGCTGGAGAGCGCGAGCCTGACCGTCACCAAGCGGTCGGGTGCAGCAGAGCCCTTCAGTCGAGCCAAGGTGCTCGCCGGAGTCCGCAAGGCCTGTCAGGGCCGACCGGTCACCGAGGACCAGCTCGCACTCCTCGCCCAGCGCGTGGAGGAGAGCATCCGATCGCAGGGGAGCGCGGAGATCGATGCCCACGAGGTGGGCATGGCGATCCTGTCGCCGCTGCGCGACCTGGACGAGGTGGCGTACCTGCGTTTCGCCTCCGTCTACCAGTCCTTCGACTCGCTCGAGGACTTCGAGTCGGCGATCGCGACCCTGCGTCGCGAGCACGCCGCCACCACCTAGCACCCCGGGTGCCGACATGCGAGTGGGCTGTCGGTACCCGGTGACACCGTGAGTAGTAGCCCCGCACCAGCCGTAGACGAACCACACAGCAGACCGAAATTTCGGATCGAGGAGACGCAGCATGACCGAGACCGCCGGCAAGCCCAGCACCCGTCGCGGGTCCCGCACCAAGGGCCTGACGATCGAGCGCATCCACACCACCGAGGGTGTGCACCCCTACGACGAGATCACCTGGGAAAAGCGTGATGTCGTCCAGCAGAACTGGAAGACCGGCGAGACGATCTTCGAGCAGCGTGGTGTCG
>JAKDKQ010000429.1 GCA_030453295.1 Janibacter sp. | reverse complement strand
CGGCGGCTTCCAGCTGGCCGTCGAGCTCGAGGTCACCCTGCCGCACCTCGACGCCGAGGTCGCTCAGCAGCTCGCCGACCGCGCCCACGAGGTGTGCCCCTACTCCAACGCCACCCGCGGCAACATCGACGTGACCGTCACGGTCACGCAGGACTGAGGCCCCATGAGCACCGCTCCCACCAACACCCGACAGATCGCTCTCGCCTCGCGTCCGACCGGCGCACCGACCAGCGACAACTTCCGCCTCGAGAGCGTCGACCTGCCCGAGCTGGCCGACGGCCAGGTCCTCGTGCGCAATGTCGTCATGTCCGTCGACCCCTACATGCGCGGCCGGATGAACGACGCGAAGTCCTATGTCCCGCCCTTCCAGCTCGACAAGCCGCTCGAGGGTGGCGCCGTCGGTGAGGTCATCGCCTCACGGTCCGACGACATCGCCGTCGGGCAGCACGTCCTGCACAGCTCCGGCTGGCGCGAGCACGCGATCCTGACAGCGGCCAAGGTGTCGGTCATCGACACCGACGTCGCCCCCGCCTCGGCCTACCTGGGGGTCCTCGGGATGCCCGGCCTGACCGCCTATGTCGGCCTGACCGCGGTCGCCGAGATGCGCGAGGGCGACACCGTCTTCGTCTCCGGTGCAGCCGGCGCCGTCGGCCAGCTCGCCGGGCAGATCGCTCGGGCCCTGGGCGCCGAGCGAGTCGTCGGGTCCGCCGGCTCCGACGACAAGGTCGCCCGCCTGCGCGAGCTCGGCTACGACGCCGGCTTCAACTACAAGACGACGCCGGTGCGCGACGGCCTGCGGGAGGTGGCGCCCGACGGCATCGACGTCTACTTCGACAACGTCGGAGGCGACCACCTCGAGGCGGCGATCTCCTCCCTTCGCCTCCACGGTCGGGTCGCCATGTGCGGCGCGATCTCGCAGTACAACGCGACCGACGCCGCCCCGGGACCGCGCAACCTCTTCCAGGCGATCGGCAAGGGGCTGACCCTGCGCGGCTTCATCGTCGGTCAGTACCCGCAGCTCGTGGGCGAGTACCGCGAGCGCGCCGCTGGCTGGTTGGCCGAGGGCCGGCTGCAGGGCGACGAGACCTTCCGCGACGGGCTCGACGGTGCCCCCCAGGCCTTCATCGACCTCCTCCAAGGGGCCAACACCGGCAAGATGCTCGTCCGCCTCTGACCGGCTTCGCGCTCAGGTGGTCCCGACGCGACCGGCGGCGGGACCACCCGGCGCACCGGAGGGCCGCTCCACCGTGGTCGTCACCCGGGTGAGACCGGGCGCTGCCGGGGTGGAGCTGAAGCCGAAGCGCGGCGGCGGGCTCACCGCCCTGAGGTCACCGAGGGTCTCGCCCTCCCAGGTGCCGTCGAGCGAGGTCACGTGGTGCTGGTCGTGCGCGCCGTAGTACTCGCGGCGCCCACCGCCAGCGCTGCCGACCGTCCGCACGCCCGGGAGCAGTCTGCGGGCGACCGGGTCGGCGAGGTGGGCGAAGCCGCGGCTGCGGCCGACCCGCTCCGGGCCGGGACGCAGGAGCAGGCCGACCGGCGTGCGGCGCCCCAACCCGATGCGGCACCGCAGTGGTCCTGCGTCGAGCCGCCACTCGTGCTCGTCGGCGGCCAGGACCACCGTGCAGAGGCGCACCTCGTCGAAGGAGTAGGTCGCCGCGACGTACTCCGCGACGGCCGCGCTCGGCGCGAGGAGCACGCGGTGCTCGTCGGCAGTGGCGACCATGACGTCGGTGAAGGCCCCCAGCGGCGAGGTCGTCCAGTCGCCGATGACCAGGCGTACCCCGCTGGTGCTGCCCGCACCGAGGATGCGACCCCGGAACCGGTCGAGCACGGTGGAGGTCACGGCACGCTCGGGTGCTCGACGACTCGCGCCAGCGTGAGCGAGAAGTCCCCCGCCTCGTCGGTCCACCCTGCGACGGGTTGGAGGCCGTGGCCGGCCAGCTCGTCGCGCAGCTCGCCCGGGTCGAACTTGCGGGAGATCTCGGTGCGCAGGTGCTCCCCCTTCGCCAGCTGCCAGGTACGGCCGATGCCGGCGAAGTCCGCCACGACGTCGCGGACCGCCCGCAGTCGCATCTCGATGCGCGAGGCCCCCTCGTCCCAGACGGCCTCGTGCTCGAAGTCCTCGCGTCGCAGGCCGGTGACCGGAGTCAT
>JAKDKQ010000428.1 GCA_030453295.1 Janibacter sp. | reverse complement strand
ATGAGCGCGGCGCTGCGGCCGGCTTCGTCGACGGCGTCGAGGGTGGTACCGGTTCTGCGTCCTGAAGTCGTCATTCCTGCACAGCTCCTTCGTCGATGTAGTCGAACCATTTGGCAGCGGTCGTCATGTCCTTGTCCCCGCGGCCGGAGAGATTGACGAGGATGACGGCGTCGCTGCCGAGGCTCTGGCCCACACGCATGGCCCCGGCCAGAGCGTGTGCGGATTCGATGGCGGGGATGATGCCTTCGGTGCGTGAGAGCAGACGCATGGCTTCCATAGCCTCCTCGTCGACGACGGGTTCGTAGATCACGCGCCCGGTGTCGTGGAGGTGCGAATGCTCAGGTCCGACCGAGGGATAGTCCAATCCTGCCGAGATCGAATGCGAGCCTCGGGTCTGTCCATCCTCGTCCTGCAGGATGTACGTGGCGGAACCGTGGAGGACACCGGGGCGACCACCGGAGAAGCGTGCGGCGTGGCGCCCGGATTCGATGCCCTCTCCCCCGGCTTCGAAGCCGTAGACCTTCACCTCGGCGTCGGCGAGGAACGCGGCGAAGATTCCCATCGCGTTCGACCCGCCGCCCACACACGCGCAGACCGCGTCGGGGAGACGCCCGGCGGCGTTGCGGATCTGCTCACGAGCTTCGACGCCGATGACGTTCTGGAAGGAGCGGACCATGGCCGGGAACGGGTGCGGACCGGCGACCGTGCCGATGATGTAGTGGGTATCGGCGACATTGGCGACCCAGTCGCGCATGGCCTCGTTCATCGCGTCTTTGAGCGTGCGCGTGCCGTTGCTCACCGCGTTGACCTTCGCTCCGAGCAGCCGCATCCGGGCGACGTTGAGAGCCTGTCGCTGGGTGTCCTCTTCGCCCATGTAGACCTCGCACTCCATGTCGAGGAGTGCAGCGGCTGTGGCGGTGGCGACTCCGTGCTGGCCTGCGCCGGTCTCGGCGATGACTCGGGTCTTGCCCATGCGCTTGGCCAGCAGCGCCTGTCCGAGGGCGTTGTTGATCTTGTGGCTGCCGGTGTGGTTGAGATCCTCACGCTTGAGGAAGATCCTCGCTCCTCCGCAGTGGGCGGAGAAGCGGGTCGCCTCGGTGAGCAGGCTGGGGCGGCCGATGTAGTTCAGTTGCAGGTCGAGCAGCTGCTCGGTGAATTCCGGATCGACCTGGGACTTGCGCCAGGTCTCCTCGATCTCATCGAGTGCGGGAATCAGCGCTTCCGGGAAGTACCTGCCTCCGTACGAACCGAAGTAGGGTCCGTTCTCCTGGCTCACATCGGTCATTGCAGTCCTCTTCGTGGTGCGAGTTGGTTCGGGTAGTCGGTTCAGGAGACGACGCGCGCCCGGTGCTCCTGCCCTGTCGCGGTGAAGGTCGCGACGGCTGCCTCTGGATCTCCGCCGGTGACGAGCGCTTCGCCGACGAGGACGAGATCAGCACCGGCATCCGCGTAGCCGGCGACGTCCGCGGGTCCTGCGACTCCGGATTCGGCGACGAGGGTGCAGCCCTTCGGCGCACGTGCTGCCAGAGGAGCGAAGCGGCCCGTGTCGACGCTGAGGTCTTTGAGATTGCGGGTGTTGACGCCGATGAGCGGGGCACCGAGGTCCATGGCGATCTCGAGTTCTGCCTCGTTGTGCGTCTCGACGAGCGCCGTCATCCCCAGATCGTTCGCCAGGGCGTGGAATTCGCTCAGCTGCGTCGGGTCGAGGGCAGCGACGATGAGGAGCACGAGGTCGGCGCCGTGGGCCCTGGCCTCGTGGAACTGGTACTCATCGACCATGAAGTCCTTGCGGAGCACGGGGATGTCCACGGCGGCTCTGACCGAATCGAGGTCGTCGAGGCTGCCCGAGAAACGACGCGCCTCCGTGAGGACGCTGATCGCCCGTGCACCGCCGGCGGCATAGAGCCGGGCGAGGGTGCCGGTATCGGGGATGTGCGCAAGGTCGCCGCGCGAGGGAGAGCGTCGCTTCACCTCGGCGATGACGCCGAAGTCCGCGTCGAGGTCGAAGGCACGGGCAGGCTCGGCCGCCCGCGCACGTTCGACGATCTCGCTCAGTCCGACCTGCTTGCGGCGCTCCTCGAGGTCCTCGCGGACGCCGGTGACGATGTCGTCGAGAACTGTCATTTCTTCTTCGGCTTGTTTCCCAGGCCGACGG
>JAKDKQ010000427.1 GCA_030453295.1 Janibacter sp. | reverse complement strand
AGAACGCCCATCAGTCCCGGGAGTGGGAGACAGGTGCGGCCCTGGTCTCCGCCGGGTTGGGGGTAGCGCTCATCCCTCGGTTGGCCAGGCTGCCCGAGGGCTACGATGTGGCTCGCGTTCCGCTGCGCGGCGACCCGGTCCCGTCCCGGAAGATCCTCACCGGAGTCCGCAGCGGATCGGCCGGTCAGCCGATCATCGCCGCCGCGCTTGAGATCCTCCACGAGGTCGCCGCCTCGGTGGCTCAACGCGGAGTATGAGCAGTTGGCTCCTCACCTCGGGCGGTGCCAGCCCATTGCCGCGTCTCTGATCCGGCGGCGCTTCCTCGCGGTGATGACGGTGAGCACGATGCCCAGGATCAACGCTGCCAGCGACGCAAAGCCCAGAATGTGGCTGGTGAGGATGAAACCGGAGGCAAAATCATCAAAGGCATCGACGTTGCCGCCCCCGCCGAGCAGGAACAGCACTCCGGGAATCATGATGATCCCGAGCGCCAGCAGCATCCCGAGAACACCGGCGACCATGAGCAGAATCCAGGGAACCACCGAAGGCAGCCGGGGTGGGGGCGACGAAGGTGGCTGCGGCATCGGGAACTGCGGCGGATACGGCGGTCCAGCCTGGGGCGGCGTCCAAGCATTCTGGTCAACCATGGCCTGCCCCTCCCTTCGTCGTCAGCTCCTCGTGCTCACCATCGTATTGGCACCTCGGCGCCGATCGACTGCTCAGCTGTGGCAGGTCTGCAACGCACGATCCAGCCGCTTCGGGTCCAACCTCACCGTTTCGCTTCCGGAAGAGCATTCACACCCCAGTCGGGGGTGGCATAAAGTCAGTTGCACAAGGTCAGTTCCCAGGCCGAATCACGAAGGATGTGCACACCGATGGACGAAGTGAAGAATCTCGACACCGAGGCTGTATTCGCCACGCTGACCCCCGCCGAGGCGGTCGCTTCCCTGCGAGAGGCGCTCGCGGGCGATTTCGATCCCAGCAATGACATTCCGCGCACCATCAGCGACGTGACCGCCGGCAACATGATCTTCATGCCCGCAGAGATCGGCGACTGGGTCGGGGTCAAGCTCGTCGGCGTCTCCGTCGCCAACAGCGAGCGCGGCCTCCCGCGGATCATGGCCCAGTACCTCATGTACGACGCCACCACTCTTGAGCTGCGCACCGTCATCGATGGTGCCGCACTGACGACGCTGCGCACCCCGGCCGTGTCCCTGGCCGCGGTCGAACCCGCACTGAACAGGTTCACTCAGCCCGTCAATGTCGTCGTCTTCGGTGCCGGCCCACAGGGGACAGGACATGCCGACACCATCGCCGACGTCCTCGACGTCGAGCTCGCAGACGTCTGCTTCGTCGTCCGTTCCCCCGATCAGGTCACCGCCGATGTCCATGAACGCGGCAGAGTGCTGCAGGCTCAGACCGCCGAGGTGGACGAGGCCATCCGTGCCGCCGACATCATCGTCACCGCCACCACCGCAAGCGAGCCCCTGTTCGCCGCAGATCTCGTCAAACCCGGCGCCGTGGTCATGGCCTGCGGCTCCCACGACCCCCACTCACGTGAGCTGCCAGCCGAGCTCTTCACCTCGGCGATGGTCGTGGTCGAAGATCTCAGCACCGTTCTGCGCGAAGGCGGAGACGTCGTCCTCGCTATCTCCGACGGTGCGCTGAACGCGGACTCGCTGATAACGATGAAGGCGTTCAGCAACGGCGAGGT
Source organism: Janibacter sp. (assembly GCA_030453295.1). Taxonomy (GTDB): domain Bacteria; phylum Actinomycetota; class Actinomycetes; order Actinomycetales; family Dermatophilaceae; genus Janibacter. The sequence continues at coordinate 445 of JAKDKQ010000427.1, read as the reverse complement.
CAGCGCCGACCCCGACCAGACGCTCATCTTCAAGGGCTCAGGCATGTCATGGGAAGACCTGGCAGTGGCCACGAAGCTGGTCGGCAAAGCATGAGCACGCCTCACGAGGGCACCGCAGGGAAAGCGGGTGAGCTGCGCCGCAGCATCGGACTGACCGAACTTGTCTTCATCGGCCTGGTATTCATCGGGCCGGCGGCCGCGGTCGGCGTCTTCGGCACGCTCGACGCGAACTCGGGTGGTGCGGTCGCCCTCGTCTACATTGTGGCCACGATCGTCATGTCGTTCACCGCGGTCAGCTATATGCGCATGTCGCGGGAGATCCCGCGGGCCGGGACGGTCTTCGCCTACGCCTCGGCGGGAATCGGACCGCGAGCCGGATTCACCGCCGGCTGGATGATCCTCCTCGACTATCTGTTCATCCCGTCCGTGGCGTACCTGTTCACGG
>JAKDKQ010000426.1 GCA_030453295.1 Janibacter sp. | reverse complement strand
GTGGTGCGCAAGCTCCTCTGACGCCCCCCATTGGTTCGAGGTACGTCCGTTCGAGGTATCCGGGACCCGACTACCCGGCCGGGGGTACCTCGACTCGGTGGGTCGGGTTCACCTCGACCGGACCCCGGCGAGCGCGGAGACGAAATCGTCGATGGCCTCCGTGAGCTCCGCAGGGGCGAGGACCGTCAGGTGCGCGCCGAGGTCGTGGGCCGCCAGGACAAGGTGCCGGGCGAGGTCAGCGAGGTCGTCGGCGTGCGACTCGAGGTCGGTGACGCCCGACCGGATCTCGGTGGCGATCCCGTAGGCCGCCGGCACCCGGCGGCGCACCGCCTCGACGTCAGCGGTCAACCGCACCCTGGCCCGATGCGCGTACCCGGCGCGGGTCACCGCCCGACGCACGTGCTCGACCGCGTCCGGTGCCTCCCGCGGGGTGAAGCGGAAGGTCGAGGCCCGCACCCCTGCCATCCGGTCCAGGCGAAAGGTGCGCCAGTCCTCCCTTCGCCCGTCCCAGGCGAGGAGGTACCACCGGCGGCCGGTCGCGACGAGGCGGTAGGGCTCGACATCGCGATCGCTCGCCTCGCCCGTCCGACCGGTGTAGCCGAAGCGGGCCCGCACCCGGTCGCGGATCGCGTGGGCGAGGACGACGAGGACCCCCGTGTCGACGTCATCGGTGGCTCCGGGGAGCAGCGCGGTCGCGTCGGCGATCGCCGCGACCTCGCCGCGCAGCCTGGGCGGCATCACCTGGTCGAGCTTGGTGAGTGCGCGGACAGCCGGCTCCCCGATGGCCGAGATCCCTTGTGCGCCAACGCGAAGGGCGACGGTCACCGCGACGACCTCGTCCTCCTCGAGCAGGAGCGGCGGCATCCGCCCGCCCGACCCGAGCCGGTAGCCGCCCCCGACCCCGGGGGTCGCCGCGACGGGATAGCCGAGGTCGCGCAGCCGCTCGACGTCCCGGCGCAGGGTGCGGGTGGTCACCCCGAGCACCTCGGTCAGCTCGGGTCCGGTCCACACCGACCGGGTCTCGAAGAGCCCCAGCAGGCGCAGCACGCGCTCGGTCGTCTCGGCCATGCACTCATCCTCCTCCCATTGGTGACAGTAGGTGTCCGCAATGGGGCCCAGAGTGGGTCTCAGACGAAGGGCGAGGGACCTCCCTTCGCACACCGAGACAAGGAGCACGCCATGTATGCACCGGCCGTCCACGACGAGAGCACCGGCTACGCCGAGTACGTCGACCAGCAGCTCGAGGCGCTCCGCGCCAGCGCGCACGGCCTGACCGAGGAGCAAGCCCGCCTCACCCCGACCCGGTCAGCGCTGTCGATCGGCGGCGTCATCAAGCACACGAGCTATGTCATCGCTCCGCCCGAGGACAAGCAGGGACGCATCGAGGAGGGCGGCGAGGTCAGCGCCGACGCCTTCGCGGCCTTCATGGACACCTTCGCGCTGCGTGACGACGAGACCCTGGCGGGGACGATCGAGGTCTTCGACCGACGCCGGGTCGCGATCGTCGAGTGGGTCGCCTCCCGCCACGCCGACGCGGACTCGAGCGTCCCGCCGGCCCCGTGGTTCGGCCAGATGACCAGCTCGGACGTCAAGATGCGCTACTCCCTCGTCCACGTCATCGAGGAGCTGGCCCGGCACGCCGGCCACGCCGACATCATCCGCGAGCAGATCGACGGGGCGCAGAGCGGCGAGCTCGTCCTCGCCGACACGGGGCGACCGGCGACCCCCTTCGCCCAGCCGTGGTCCGCCAAGGAGCCCGCCACGTCATGATGTCCGGGTGAGGATCACCGGACTCGTCATCAGCTCTCCCGACGTCGCCGCCACGCAGGCCGCGTGGTGGCGACTCGGCGCACTCGACCGCGAGATCCACGTCGAGGAGGGCGAAGGGGGCCTGACCGCCCTCGTCCTCGGGGTCGACGACGTGGACGCGAGCGAGCGCCTGCTCCAGCGGCGAGGACTCACGGGTGACGCGGCCGGCTTCGACGTGGGCGGACTGGAGTGGCGACTGGCCCCCTTCGCCCCGGGCGGGGAGGGCGAGCTCGCGCTCGACCACGTCGTCGTACGGACCGGTGACGCAGAGCGGGCTGCCGCCGACCACGGCGCCCGGCTCGGCCTGGACCTGCGGCTGGACCGCCGGCTGGAGGAGCACGGCTTCCGCGGGCT
>JAKDKQ010000067.1 GCA_030453295.1 Janibacter sp. | reverse complement strand
GGTCTTTGGTCCGCAGACGGAGCAGGCGGTGCGGTCGTTCCAGAAGAGCAAGAAGCTGAAGGTGGATGGGGTTGTCACGCCGAATGTGTGGCGTGCCCTGGCGGGCCTGTCGTACACGAAGGTTTCGTCCGCGAGCAGCAGCTCCGCGAGTGCCACCGTCGTCACCACGACCGAGTTCGACCGGCTTCGCTCGACCGTGCTGGCGAGCGGCGCCCGAGGCGCGGAGGTCAAGGTGCTCCAACGTGCTCTGGGTGGCGTCGCGGTCGACGGCGTGTACGGCAGCGGCACGGTCAAGGCCGTCCGTGCCTTCCAGAAGTCCGAGGGGCTGTCGGTCACGGGCATCGTGGACGAGAAGACGTGGATCAACCTGGAGCGTCAGGAGCACCCCTTCCTGCGCTACCGCACCACCGTCCTCAAGCCCGGCTCGACCGGGCGGGCCGTGCGTGTGCTCCAGGAGGCGCTGGGGCTTGAGGTCGACGGCATCTTCGGACCCGCGACCCGGGAGGCGGTTCGCGCGCTGCAGGCACGGGCGCACCTGACCCGTACCGGTTATGTCGGCGGTGTGACCTGGCAGGCACTCGAGCGGGAGGTCCGCTCGTTGCCTGGCTGATGGCCATCCGCGAGGGCGTCATCGCGACCGTCCGTCGGTCAGGCGGTGACGCCCTCGGCCTGGGCCCTGCGCACGAGGGTCTCCTCGTCGGTCGGACCCAGGTGGACGACGAGCGATCCCTCTGCCGACCACACCGCCAGAGCGGTGCGCAGGAGGGCCTCGGCAGGCGGGTCGACGAGCTGGATCCTGGCCCCCTGCGTGACCGGTGTCGTGGACGTGCCGATGCCCTCGTAGGTCGTCTCTCCTCCTGCCACACGGAGCGCGATGTCCTCACTCCCGGGCTCGGCCCATGGGCTGAAGAGGTCGCCGTGGGTGGACAGGTCGGCGGCTTCGTCCATGACCCCGTCGGGGAGGCTCACGCCAGCGCTACGGGCGAGCGCGGCCCGGGTGACGAGTACGGACGGTCCGTCGTGGGGCAGTGCAGCGGGGTCATCGGTCACCACGAGGTCGGCTGCGCCCTGGCCGTCGAGATCGAGCACGGCACCGACCGACCAGACCGCCCAGGCCCAGTAGAGCTGGCGCCAGTGCGGTCGCATCGCGATGTGCACCACGGAGCCCGGCTCGATGTCCCACTCGTCCTGGAGCGCGTTGGCCGCCTTGCTGACCCAGTTGCCCAGGACCCGCGCCGACAGCTCGACCCGTTCGCCCGCTGTCGGTCCGGGCACCTCGTCGTAGCACGTGATCCTCGGTGCGGCGGAGTCGGTGCGGATGATGTGTGCGAGGACCTCGGCAGGAGTGGGCATGGGGCCAGCCTACGAAGAGCAGGCGCTGACGGCGGATAGCGTTGGCGCCGTGGAGACCCCGAAGGCCGAGCGTCCAGACCGTGCCCCCCTGCTCGAGCGGGCCGTGGTCGCAGTCGCCCTGTGGGTGATCCTCCTCGGTTTTGTGGGTTCCGTCATCGCCTGGCTCGGCGCGTGGATCCCGGTCGTCGGCTTCACGACGGCACTCGTCACCGCGGCTGTCGCGGCGCGACTGTCCGGTCGGCTGCCCAGGCCAGCTGGTCGTCCCCTGGGTGCTGCGGCCGCCGGAGCCCTCGTCGTCGGTGTGCTCGCGGTGACGGTGTGGACCGGTGTCACGCACTCGGAGCAGGTCCTGCCGCGCCGGGACTCCGCGAGCTATCTGCAGGCGACGATCTACCTGGCCGAGACCGGCAGTCGTCCGGTGTCCGTCCCCGCGGAGCTGATCGGCGGGCCGGAGACGCTCGCCGAGGACGGACTGACGCTCGAGGCGCCGGCCTTCTACGAGATCGGGTCGCCTGCAGATCCGTCGGTGCAGCCGCAGTTCATGCCCGGCCCGGCGCTGGTCTACTCGCTGCCCTGGTGGGCTGGTGGGGCGACGGCGACCCTGTGGGCCCCGGCCGTCATGGGTGGGCTGGGGCTGCTCGCGATCGGGCTGCTCGCGGCGCGCGTCGTCGGTCCGTGGGCAGCGGCCCCGGCCGCTCTGCTCGTCGGTGCCTGCTTCCCGTGGCTGCACACCGCGCGGTCCACCTACTCCGAACCCCTGGCCGGACTCACCCTCGCGGCAGGGTTCCTCGCCCTGACCCTGCTCGTGCGAGCAGCCGAGGACACGGCCGACGGTGACCACGCGGACGCTCGTCGGGCGCGGCTGAGTGGCGCGGCGGTGGTCGCAGGCGCCCTCATCGGGGGCACCGCGATCGTGCGCATCGACGCGCTCCGCGAGACGATGCTGCTCATCCCGGTCGCGGCCCTGCTGCTGGCCCGCGGGAGGCAGTGGGCACGGCCCCTTCTCGTTGGCTCGATCGGCACGACCCTCGCGGGTTTCGCGGTGGCCGGCGTCATGAGCTGGCGATACCTCGGTGAGATCGGCGGCTCGCTCGTCCCGCTCGTCGGCCTGGTGCTGGCGATGTCGGTGGTGTCGTGGTGGTTGCTGCGCCGAGCGCGCGCCGGCTGGGCCCTGCCGGCGTGGGTCGCTGCGCGCCTCCCGGCGGTCCTGGCCGGGGGAGCGGTCATCATCGGTGTGCTCCTGGCCCTGCGGCCGCTCTTCCTCACCACCCGGCAGGACCCGCGCGACCCGGGCGCGATGTACGTCGCCCGCATGCAGGCCGAACTGGGGCTGCCCATCGACGGCGGCCGTACATATGCCGAGGACTCCGTCGGCTGGCTCTCGTGGTGGATCGGCCCGGCTGCCCTCGTCATCGCCCTCGTGGCGCTGGCGGTGCTGGCTCATCGTCTCGGGACCTGGTGGACGAAGGGAGGAGCCCTCCCGGCGTGGGGCGCGGCGCTGTTCGTCACCACGGGATCGACCCTGCTGACCCTCGTGCGCCCCGGGATCACGCCCGACCACCCGTGGGCGGACCGCCGACTGCTCATCGCCCTGCCACTGGCGCTCGTCCTGTGCGTTGCCGCTGCCTGGTGGGCTGGCGGTCGGGCGCGTGGACGATGGGGGTCCGCAGCGGGGGCGACGGTCCTCGTCGTCCTCCTGGCGGTGACGGCCATCCCGACCGCGCTGGCCACCTGGCCCCATCGAGCAGAGCGGGTGGAGGCCGGCGGTCTGGCTGCCGCTGCGACGTACTGCGAGTCGCTCGAGCGCGGGGATGTCGTCCTCGCCGTGGACGACTGGGCGGTCAACCACTGGACCCAGATCACCCGCGGCATGTGTGGGGTGCCGGCCATCGCGACGACAGGACGGCTGCGCGACGACCCGGACCAGGTCCTCGCGGCCGCACGTCGGCTCGATGACCGGGTCAGGGCCCACGGAGGGCGGGTGCTCCTCGTGGCCCACCGCGAGCCGCAGACACTGCAGGACCTGGGCGCCACCGACGTGCGCGTCGTCCTCGACACCGAGCTGATGGAGGACCCTCATGCCCTCACGGAGAGGCCCGAGAGGCTGGACCCGCTCCGCCTGGTCGTGTGGACGGGTCGCGTCCCGCGATGACCCGACCGGTCGCATAGGCTTCCCCGAGATGAGCGAGTACTCCGACACCGAGCTGACCTTCCCCGATGAGTGACGCCTCGCTGAAGATCGCCGTCGTCGGGCCGACCCACCCCTACAAGGGTGGCGTCGCCTCGCACACCACGACGCTCGCGCACGAGCTCGATGCAGCGGGCCACGAGGTCACCCTCGTCTCGTGGAGCCACCTCTACCCCAGCTTCTTCTACCCGGGGGAGCAGTCGGTGCCCAGCTCCGGCGACCCGGACGTCCCCCCCTTCCCCCGCACCGTGCGGGCGCTGTCGTGGGCCCGTCCGGACTCGCTCGTGCGCGCGGGGCGCAGGCTGCGCGACGTGGACCTGATCATCGTCGTCCACGTCATCCCGCCGGTCGTGCCACTCCACCTGACCTTGCTGCGCGCCGCTGGAGTGGGGCGCACGGCCATGACCGGTCGCGGTCCCCGCAGTGTCGTCATCGCCCACAACGTCCTGCCGCACGAGCCGCACCCGGGCGATGCAGCGCTGATGCGCACCTTCTTCCGCCGCGTCGACGCGGTCGTCGTGCACTCCGCGGAGCAGTCGCGCCTGGCGCGCGAGCTCGATGCCGAGCACGTCGTCGTCACGGACCTGCCGCCGCACCTGCCGGGCGGCGACCCCGTCGAGCGCCGTGACCACCACGGTCCGGCACGACTCCTCGCGCTCGGCCTGGTGCGCGGGTACAAGGGGATCGACGTGCTCCTGCGCGCCATGCTGCGCGTGCCCGACGTGACCCTCACGGTGGCTGGAGAGATCTGGGGCGACGCTGGAGACGAGATCCGCCGGCTCGCCGAGCACCGTGACCTGCGCGGCCGCGTACAGATCCACAGCGGCTATGTCCCGGCCGAGCGGATCGCTCCGCTGCTGGCCCAGCACGACGTGCTCTCCCTGACCTACCGCAGCGCCACCGCGAGCCAAAACGTCCTGCTCGCACACCAGCACGGTCTCGCGGTCCTGGCCACCGACGTGGGGACCTTCGGCGATCAGGTGCGCGACGACCAGGATGGTTACCTCGTGCCCCCCGAGGACGAGGATGCGATCGTCCAGGTGCTCCAGCGGCTGGTTGATCCGGCCGAGGTGGCTCGCATCCGCGCCGGAGTGACGCCGCCGGACTTGGAGGCACCGTGGGCCCGCTATGTCGGCACCCTCGAGGCGCTCAGCTCACCCGACGCGATCGCCGACCCCACGCTCCCCACACCCGCGCGGCGCCGCTCCCGGCTCGGTCGGGTCGCCGACCGGGCGGAGGACCTCGTGACCCTGGTCCGGCTCGCCCGCGCCCGACGACGCCCCCGACTCGACCTCGATCGCTCGGACTTCCCGTCCTGGGTGCGGGCCACCGATGTCCTGGTCCACGACGACGACGCACGAGCGGCCCGCGAGGCCGCGCGCGAGATCGGCCTGCCCCGCGGCAGCGACGAGATCGCGGAGTGGGCAGCCCTCGGTGCCCTCGAGGTGCTCGTCAGCATGCGCGACCAAGGGCGTCGCGATGCCCTGATCATCGATGCGTCCGGCGGCGGTTCCCCCTTCGGTCGGTGGGCACGGGCAGCCGGCTACGCACCCGTGGAGGTCGAGCTGACCGGCGCTCGATCGTCCATGACATTGCTCGACGTGGACACCGCGACCCTGGACTTCGTCACCCGGCTGCACCCCGACGACGCCAGCGCCACGGACGTCGACGAGACCTTCACCCAGGCGGGGTGGGCGCTGCGCGCCGGCGGCCTGCTCTGCCTGACGCTGCCCATCGGTGGCGACACCGGCGTCGCCATCGGGGGAGCAGCCGACCTGAGAGCCGTCGTCGCGCGGGCTGCCGAGGCAGGCTTGGACCTCGTCGGGGACGTGGACGGCGACCTCACCGCGCGGCTGCGGCACGCGTCGCGGGTCACCTCCGACCCGGACGCGGCTCACGCCCTCGTCCGGCTGACCCTGCGACGCCGGTGAGCACGACGGAGACGGGCGCGCTGCCACCCCGGCCGAGCGGCCGCAAGCGGGCTCTCGACGGGCTGCGCATCGGCTTCCTCGTCGTCGTCCTCGTCGCGGTCGGCATCGCGCTGTGGAGCAACTGGGCAGAGGTTCGGGAGGACCTGGGTCGGCTCGGGCCGGTCACCCTGCTCGCGGCCACGGCCTTCGCGCTGCTGTCGCCCTTCTTCACCGTCCTCGGGTGGCGTGTCCTGCTCGCGGATCTCGGCTCCCGCCTGCACATCGCCCCGGCGAGCGGTGTCTTCTTCGTCGGGCAGCTGGGCAAGTACCTGCCCGGATCGGTCTGGTCGGTCGTCGTCCAGACCGAGATGGCCGCCAAGCTCGGCGTGCCGCGCCGGCGCAGCGCGGTCGTCGGGCTCCTGTGCATCGCCCTCTCGGCGCTCACCGGGATGATCGCCGGCCTGCCCGCGCTGCCCGTGCTGCTCACTCGCGGGGACACCGTCATCCCGTGGTGGTCGCTCCTGCTCATCATCGCGGTGCTCGGCGTCCTGCTCTGGCCGCCGGTGCTCAACTGGGGCATCCGCACACTGCTGCGTGTGCTCGGCCGCGAACCCCTGGACCACGCCCTCACGCCTGCAGCGGTCGGCCTGTCCAGCCTGTGGTTCCTGCTGTCCTGGCTCGTGGGCGGCCTGTCGGTGTGGGTCATGGCCCGCAATGTCGCGCCCGACGACGCGGATGTCTCAAGGCTCCTGCTCGTCGCGGTCTCGGGCTATCTCCTGGCCGCCGGCATCGGCATGTTCAGCATCGTCGTGCCAGCTGGCGTGGGTGTGCGGGACGGCGTGATGGTCCTTCTCCTCACCACGCAGATGCCGGTCTCGGCCGCGACCGCCGTCGTGGTCGTGGCACGCTTCCTCACTGTCCTCGCCGACGTCGTCTGGGCGGCCGTCGGCTGGCTCTGGGCCAAGTCGCATCACTTGCTGCCCGGTGACGACACGCCGGACCTCGACCCCGCCCCCTCCTCGTAAGGTGTCCTTCCATGTCTGACTCCACCTCCGCCAGCCAGGTCGCCGCTCCTCCGGGCGGACGGCTCCTGGCCGTCGCCAAGCGCGGTGCCGAGTACCTCCTGTGGAGCCGGGTCGCCGTCCAGCGCCGGGTGGAGGCCCGGGCGAAGGGGGAGCGTCCCGCCCCGACGAGCGTCTCGCCGACCGCGGTGCTCACCGACACGGCCACGTGGCGTCGTGCCACCGACGAGGCCAAGCGCCTGCGCCTCCCGCTCCACCGGGACCTCCCCAAGAACTGGGACGCCCTCGGAGCTGTTGGCGCCGTCCTCGATCTCGTCGACGACGGGACCCGCAGCGCACGCATCATGGACGCCGGCAGTGCGCGGTACTCGCCCGTCTTGCCGTGGCTGCGTCTCTACGGCTTTGGCGCGGCCCCGGGGTCGCTCATCGGCATCAACCTCGAGTTCGGGTCGCAGGTCACGCGCGACGGCGTCGTCTTCCAGTACGGCGATGTCACCGACACCGGCTTGCCGACCGGTCACCTCGACGCGATCACCTGCATGTCGGTCATCGAGCACGGGGTCCCGCTCGAGGGCTTCGTCGAGGAGTCAGCGCGACTGCTGCGCCCCGGTGGCGTCCTCGCCGTCTCCACCGACTACGACCAGGACCCGCCGGACACGACGGGCAAGGTCATCTACGGGTCCCAGGTGCACATCTTCTCCCCCCAGGAGATCCGTGACCTCGTGGCGATGGCCGACCGGCACGGCCTCGAGCTTGTCGGCACGCTCGACGACGAGACCCTCGCGCACACGGAGCGTCCCGTCCACTGGGGTCGGGTCGACCTCGACTACACCTTCATCCTCCTGACCTTCCGCAAGCGCTGAGGCCGGTCAGGGACGTGCGTCCCCGAGGAGCGGCTCCAGCACGCGCTCGTAGGCACTGACATCGGCCGGTTGGTCGCTGAGGATGCGGAAGATTGCAGCCCGGAGCATGGCCTGACGGCGGGCGCCGGCGCCCCACTCGTGCAGGACGCGGGGGTCCGCGTCCCACACCATGACGCAGTCGAGGACGACGACCGCATCGGCCCACAGGGTCGGGCGCCAGTACGGGGAGACGTCGACGACCACCGGAGCGCCGTCCGGGTCGATGAGGACATTGCCCGCGAGGTCGCCGTGGACGAGCTGCTCGGGGCCCAGAGGGGCCGCCTCCCGGCCCTGGACGAGAGCAGCGAGCAGCGGCTCCATCGTGTCGGGTGCTGGAGCCTCGCCGAAGGCGATGCGCTCCGCTGCGGCCCAGCGGTCCTCGCGTGACCCTCCGGTCCAGGACCTCACGGCCCGGGCCAGCTCGGCGTGCAGGACGGCCCCGACGGCACGCACTGCCGTCAGGTCGGTCAGCTGCCGGGTCCCGGGCTCGTAGCGGGTGGCGCCCCAGCCGTCGACGACCCAGCTGCCGTCTCGTGCAGGGACGGGCATGGCGATCCGCAGGTCGCGGTGGTCCCGTCCCGGCCGGGTGTCCAGATCGACGGCGAGTCGCGCGAGCCGTGGGTTGATCTCGTCCTGCGTCGCTGGGTCGCGTCCGGGGGAGAGCAGGAGGTCGCCGGCGCGGACGCTGTGGCCCTGCCCACCCGGCACGCGGTCGAGGTCCCCGGGGACCGCAAACATGTCCAGGACGTGCTCGCTCGGTCGCATGGTCGTCACCGTAGAACACCCGGCCGGGCACAATCGTCGGCGTGAGTACGCCACGAGGGGCCAGGACCCGCCACCACCGACCGGAGTCCCCGGTCGACCTCGATCTGGTGCTGGCCCCCTTCGTCCGGGGGAGTGGCGACCCCACGAGTCGGGTGGCGCGCGACGGGTGGTGGTTTGCCTGGACGACGCCCCACGGGCCGGTGACCCTCCACCTCGATGACGAAGGGAGCGATGTCCGCGCCTGCGCGTGGGGAGTCGGGGCGGAGTGGATGCTGGATCGGGTGCCTGACCTCCTCGGTGCCCGCGACGACCCCAGCGGGTTCGCGCCGCACCACGACCTCGTCGCTCGCGGGTGGCCGCGGATGTCCCGCTGGCGGGTGCCGGCCAACGGCCTCGTGGCGCAGATGCTCGTCTGCTCGGTCCTCGAGCAGAAGGTCACCGGACGGGAGGCCTTCTCCAGCCAGCGCCAGCTCGTGCGCCGCTTCGGCACTCCGGCACCAGGACCTGGCGAGGAACTGGGCCTGGTCTGCCCGCCGAGCGCCGCCGAGTGGGCCCTCATCCCCTCGTGGGCCTGGCTGCGGGCTGGCGTCGACGGAGCCAGGTCTCGCGTCATCGTCAGGGCCATGCGGGTCGCAGGACGTCTCGACGAGTGCGCCGACCTGTCGCTGGATCAGGCGCACCGTCGGATGCGCGCACTCCCGGGCATTGGCGTGTGGACGGCCGCCGAGGTCGCGCAACGAGCCCTCGGAGACCCTGACTCGCCGAGCTTCGGCGACTACCACGTCGCCAAGGACGTGACCTTGGCCCTCGACGGCGAGGTCGGCGACGATGCCCGCATGGCCGAGCTGCTCGAGCCCTATGCCGGGCAGCGGTACCGCGCGCAGCGCATCATCCAGGCCACGGCCGGCCACCGTCCGCGGCGCGGCCCGCGGCGGTCCCTGCCCACGCACCTGCCGACGCGCTTCTGACGGCGGTGCAGCGGCGCGAACACTGTCGGTCTGAAGGAGCGGGCGACACCGGGTCGGCCCGACTCATGGGCGAAGCCGGCTCATCCCACAAAGGTCAGCTGGTCGGCCCAGGCCGCCGGCTTCGTCCTTAGGGCCGACCCGGTCGTCGTCCGCGACGGACGAGAGCTGGCCGCGACGGACGACAGCTGGCCGCGACGGACGAGA
>JAKDKQ010000425.1 GCA_030453295.1 Janibacter sp. | reverse complement strand
AGTCGGCACGCGGAGATCTCGGTGACGAGGATGGCCCGCGCGCCCAGGTCGTAGAGCTCGTCCATGATCCGGTTGGTCCGACCCCGCGGAACCATCGAGCGCACGGCACACCAGCGCTCGTCGTGCAGGGTGCTCACGGTCGGCGACTCGAGGCCCGGAGTCAGCTGTACAGCCCGCTCCACGAGCTCCGCGGGGCAGTCGTAGTCGAGGAGCACGTACTCGCGCGCGGTGACGACACCCTTGATGCGGCGGTGGAGCACGTCGATGCCGGCCTCGCTGGCGTCGCTGCGGCGGATGAGCACGGCCTCGCTCCGCAGGATCGGCTCGCCGAAGACCTCCAGGCCCTGCTGGCGAAGGGTGGTTCCCGTCTCGACGACATCCGCGATGGCGTCGGCGACGCCGAGCGTGATGGCGGTCTCGACGGCTCCGTCCAGACGCACGACCTCCGCGGTGACCCCCTTCGCCGCCAGGTGGTCACGTACGAGGCCGGAGTACGAGGTCGCCACCCGGCGCCCGTCGAGGTCGGCGGCACTGCTCGCCTCGCCGGGACGGCCCGCGAAGCGGAAGGTCGATCCGCCGAAGCCCAGGCCCATGACCTCGGTGGCAGCGGACCCGGAGTCCAGGAGCAGGTCACGACCCGTGATGCCGGCGTCGACCTGCCCCTTGCCGACGTAGAGGGCGACGTCACGCGGACGCAGGTAGAAGAACTCGACGTCGTTGTCCGGGTCGGCGACGATCAGCTCCTTGCTGTCGCGGCGGACGCGGTACCCCGACTCGCGGAGCATCTCGACGGCGGGTTCGGACAGGGAGCCCTTGTTGGGCACAGCGATGCGCACGGCGGTCCTCTCAGAGGTGGGTGTAGACGTCTTCGACGGTGAGGCCACCGTCGATCATCAACACCTGCAGGTGGTAGAGCAGCTGACTGATCTCCTCGGCCAGCTCCTCCTTGCTCTCGTACTCCGCCGCCATCCAGACCTCGGCGGCCTCCTCGACGATCTTCTTGCCGATGGCATGGGTCCCGGCGTCCAGCTGCGCCACGGTGCCCGATCCCTCCGGCCGCTCGGCGGCCTTGCGGGAGAGTTCGTCGAAGAGGGTCTCGAAGGTCTTCACGGGAGTCCAGCCTAGTTCGCCGGTGACAGTGCGCCGGCCGCGGGTTCACCGTCCGGACGCTCGGTGCGTGAGGCGCGCAGCCAGACGAAGAAGCCGTAGAGCACGAAGCCGGCGTAGATCGCGTACAGGACGGCGGTGGGCAGGTAGTCGCTGTGCCACAGCAGGGGCACGCCGACGAGGTCGACCCCGATCCAGATGAGCCAGAACTCGTTCCAGCCCCGCGCCATCGCGTAGGTCGCCAGCAGCGACCCCATGAAGATCCACGCGTCGGCCCAGAAGTACCAGCGGGGCGCGGGCCAGCCGGCACCGAGCATGGCGAAGACCTGCTGCACGACGACGATCCCGATGACCATCGTCACCGCGAGCCCGACCCGCTCCGCCCAGGTCGCCCAGCGCGGGGTGATCGCGTGCGCTTGGCCCGAGTGGTTGGCCTGCCTGACCTGTCGCCAGCGCCACCAGCCGTAGAGCGAGGTGATGATGAAGAAGATCTGCCGGGCGGACTGCCCGAAGAGCGGCGCCTTGTCGTCGACGCCCATCGTGACGCCGATGTAGACGAAGAAGAGGATCGCGTTGCCGACGATCCCGATGGGCCAGGCCCACACCTTGCGCAGCATCCCGCCGACGGCCGAGGCCAGGCCGAAGGAGATCCCGATGACCTCCATGAGCGAGAGGCGGTAGCCGGCGATGTCGACGCCGGCCGAGTAGATCCATTCGATGATGGACATGCGTCGTCCTAGTCCGCGCGTGCCGCTCTCATCCGGACTTTGACCGTCGGCCCCGGGGTTCTGGACCGGAGTTCACCGCCTGCCGCAGCAGCCGGGTCGCGGGCTCTCACCGCCGGTTCGGATTTTCACCGAGTCACGTGGCACGTGCAGAGACATTGTGCGCGAAGGGAGCAGCCGCTCGGCAATCGGATGGCCCCGTGAGATGCGACACGCAGGACGTGATCCCACAGGGTTCGCCCCCACTGAAGGGGGCAAGACCGTTCGTCCCCGCCCACGGGGACCAAGGGTGTTCGTCCCCGCCCACGGGGACCAAGGGTGTTCGTCCCCGCCCACGGGGACCAAG
>JAKDKQ010000424.1 GCA_030453295.1 Janibacter sp. | reverse complement strand
ACCTCCGACCTCTTCGTTATCAGCGAAGCGCTCTAACCGCCTGAGCTATAGGCCCTCGAACGAGACAGAACTTTACCCACACAGCCCTGAACACACAAACCGTGTGGTCAGGCTACGTTTTCAACGTCCTGCGGCTCGTTCACCGACTCCGGCTCGATCGTCACGCGCAACCCGCCCACGAGCCCGGTCGCCGCGTTGTAGAGCAACGCCGTGACGGGGGCGAAGAGCGTCACCACGACGAACTCCAGCAGCCCCACACCGGCGGCCACACCGAAGTACAGGCCGGCGGAGATACGGTCCGCCCCGATGAGGTCGGCCAGCAGGTTGTTCATCCGGTCCCACACACCGCCGAGGCCCAGGAAGATGTAGATCAGGGCTGCGGCGACCATCCAGGCGGCGAACACGCACGCGCTGAGGACCGCACCGATCTTCAGCGCGCTCAGCGGCGCGATCTCCCGGAGCGAGGCCCTCATGACTTCTCCGCCGTCTGGTTGACCGCTTCCTCACCCTCGTCCTCGACGTTGCGGTCGATGGCGAGCAGTTCCACACCCTTGGCCAGGTCGACCAGACGCACACCCATCGTGGCGCGCGAGGAGCTGCGGATCTGCTTCACCGGGGTACGGATCACCCCGCCGGCGGAGGTGATGGCGAAGACCTCGTCGTCGAGGCCCACCGTCACCGCGCCGATGAGCTTGCCGCGCTTCGGGTCGTACTTGAACGTCATCACGCCCAGGGTGCCGCGCCCCTTCACGGGGTACTCCTCCACCGCGGTGCGCTTGCCGTAGCCACCGGACGTGGCGACCAGGAGGTAGGAGTTGTCGTCGGCGACGGTGAGCGCCAGGAGCTGGTCGTCACCCTTGAAACGCATGCCCTTCACGCCGGCGGTGGCACGTCCCATGGGACGCAGCGTGTCGTCGTCTGCGGTGAAGCGCAGCGCCTGGCCCTCCTCGGAGACCAGCAGCAGGTCGTCCTCCCCGGTGCACAGGCGCGCACCGATGAGCTTGTCGCCCTCGTTGAGGTTGATGGCGATCAGGCCGCCGGAGCGGGCGGTGTCGTAGTCGGTGAGGTGCGACTTCTTCACGCGGCCCTGCTGCGTGGCGAGCACCAGGTAGGGGGCGTCCTCGAAGGACTGGATCTGGATGACCTGGGCGATCTGCTCACCCGGCTGGAACTCCAGCAGGTTCGCCACGTGCTGGCCGCGTGCGGTACGGCTGGCCTCGGGCAGCTCGTAGGCCTTGAGCCGGTAGACCCGTCCGTAGTTGGTGAGGAACAGGATGATGTCGTGGGTGGAGCACACGAAGAAGTGCCGGACGATGTCGTCCTGCTTCAGCTCGGCTCCGCGCACGCCCTTGCCGCCGCGGCGCTGCGAGCGGTAGGAGTCCACCTTCGTGCGCTTGGCGTAGCCGGTGGAGGTGATCGTGACGACCACGTTCTCCCGGGCGATGAGGTCCTCCTCGGAGACGTCGCCGGTGGCGCCGACGATCTCGGTGCGGCGCTCGTCGCCGAACTTCTCCACGATCTCGGCCAGCTCGTCGTGCACGATGGTGCGCTGACGGTCGGGGGACGCCAGGATGTCCTTGAGGTCCGCGATGGTCTCCTCGATCTCGGCGAGCTCGTCGATGATCTTCTGGCGCTCCAGGGCGGCCAGACGGCGCAGCTGCATCGCCAGGATGGCGTCCGCCTGCACGTCGTCGATGTCGAGCAGGTCGCGCAGGCCCTCGCGGGCGATGTCGACGGTCTGGGAGCGACGGATCAGCGCGATGACCTCGTCCAACGCGTCCAGCGCCTTGGCCAGGCCGCGCAGGATGTGGGCCCGCTTCTCTGCCTCGTCGAGCCGGTGCTGGGTGCGCCGGACGATGACCTCGATCTGGTGCTTCACGTAGTAGCGCAGCATCTGGTCCAGGCGCAGCGTGCGCGGCACGCCCTCGACGATGGAGAGCATGTTGGCGCCGAAGCTGGTCTGCAGCTGCGAGTGCTTGTACAGGTTGTTCAGCACCACGCGCGGCACGGAGTCGCGCTTCAGGGTGACGACGATGCGCATGCCCACGCGGTCGGACGACTCGTCGTCGATCTTGGCGATGCCGGCGATCTTGCCGTCGCGGACCTGCTCGGCGATCGAGGCGACGAGGTTGTCCGGGTTGACCTGGTAGGGCAGCTCGGTGATGACGATGATCTGCCGGT
>JAKDKQ010000066.1 GCA_030453295.1 Janibacter sp. | reverse complement strand
GGCAGGTTGACCGTGCCGCGGACCATCTGGTCGGCCTTGCGGGGGTCGATGCCGAGACGGAAGACGACCTCGACGGTCTCGTCGTAGGACGTCTTGGCGCTGTCCTTGGCGAGGCGGATCGCCTCGAGGGGGGCGTAGGCCAGGTCCTGGTCGATCTTCTCTGCCGCGGCGCGGTAGCTCTTGCTGCGCTTCATGTGCTGCTCCTTGGTGGTGGTGGAGATGTGGTGCGGGCCAGCGCTGGCCCTCCCACGTGATGGTGAGACGGGGCTCAGATGCCCGGGGTCTCGATGCCCATCTGACGCGCGGTGCCGGCGATGATCTTCATCGCGGCATCGATGTCGTGGGCGTTGAGGTCAGGCATCTTGGTCTCGGCGATCTCGCGGACCTGGTCCTTGGTCAGCGAGGCGACCTTGACCTTGTGCGGCTCGCCCGAGGCCTTCTTGACTCCAGCGGCCTTCTTGATGAGCTCAGCGGCCGGCGGGGTCTTGGTGATGAAGGTGAACGAGCGGTCTTCGTAGACCGTGATCTCGACCGGCACGACATTGCCGCGCATGTCCGCCGTGGCGTCGTTGTACGCCTTGACGAACTCCATGATGTTGACGCCGTGCTGACCAAGGGCCGGACCGACGGGCGGGGCCGGGGTGGCGGCACCTGCCTGGATCTGGAGCTTGATGTAGCCGGAGACCTTCTTGCTCTTGGGGGGCATGCGGTGTTCCTACTTCCTGTTGGTGGGCCGACGCCGTGGGCGATGACCCGGTTGCATCACGAAGGCGAAGCCTTCGTGGTTGGTGCTCTTCAGTTGTGACCAACCCGACCATGCGGGGAGTTCGGGGGGCTCGGGGCGCAGGTCGCGCAGCGACCGTGAGCCCGAGGGATCAGATCTTGGCGACCTGGTGGAAGCCGAGCTCGACCGGGGTCTCCCGGCCGAAGATGGAGACGAGGACCTTGAGCTTCTGGCTCTCCGGGATGATCTCGGAGATCGAGGCAGGCATCGTCTCGAAGGGGCCCTCCATGACCGTGACGGACTCGCCGATCTCGAAGTCGACGTCCATCGCGGCGGCGGACGAGCCGCCGCCCTGGGCGGGGGCGCCGGAGGCGGTGGTGGCGGCCGGCTTGTCGAGGTCGGCCGGCTTGATCATCGTGAAGACCTCGTCGAGGCTCAGCGGCACCGGGTCGTGGGCGTTGCCGACGAAGCCGGTGACACCCGGCGTGTGGCGCACCGCGCCCCAGGACTCGTCCGTGAGGTCCATCCGCACGAGGACGTATCCGGGCATCCGAGGCTGCTTGCGCACCTTCTTCTGGCCGGCCTTGATCTCGGTGACCTCGTCGATCGTGACGGCCACCTCGAAGATGTAGTCCTCCATGTCGAGGTTCGCGACACGGGTCTCGAGGTTGTGCTTCACACGGTTTTCGTACCCCGCGTAGGTGTGGATGACGTACCAGTCGCCGAACTTGGAGGCGAGGTCGTCCTTGAAGGCCTGGACCGGGTCCTCGGCCTCCTCCGGCACGACATCGCCGTCCTCGTCGGCATCGGCGTCGGCGTCGACATCCGCGGCGAGGACCTCTTCGTCGGCGGCCTGCTCGGCAGCAGCCTCCTCGAGGGCCTCGTCGGCAGCGCGCGCGTCGTCGGCCTCCTGAGCGGAAGGGAGGTCGGCCGGCGGCTGTGCGGCGCGCTCGGCCTGCTCGGCGGCGACGACGCTCGAGGTGCCCTCATTTTCCTGGGGCTCGGGGGTCTGGGCCTGCTCGGACATGACCTGGTTCCTTACTTCGACGACGACGACGGCGCAGGTGCGCGCCCGGACTGCGGTTGGTGTGGCGGCGTCAGCCGCCGAACACCCAGAGCACGACGCGGGTGAACACGGCGTCCAAGCCAGACACGATGAGCATCATCACGGCCACGAAGACGATGACGACGAGCGTGTAGTTGATCAGCTCGGACCGCGTCGGCCGGACGACCTTGCGGAGCTCGTCCAGCACCTGGGCCAGGAAGAGACCGATCGACCCGAAGAAACGAGAGATCGGATTGCCACCCTTGGGGCCGCGCCGCGCGTTGGTCGGCTGCGCTCCGAGCTGGCTCACGTCATCTCTTCTCATCCGGGATCACCTGGCTGCGCAACGGGATGTCGTGCAACGCAGGGCAGGAGGGACTCGAACCCCCAACCGCCGGTTTTGGAGACCGGTGCTCTACCAATTGAGCCACTGCCCTTCGGGAAGCCCTGGTTGGGGCGACTTCCCGAGCCGACTTCACCCGTCATCTCCACATGCGGGCATGCCGGAGAGTCTGGTCGAAGTCAACCGAGGAACAACACTACGTCACGAAGGGCATACACCGCGAACCAGGCGAAGGTGGAAGACTGAGCGCGTGACTTCGACGAACGCCGCTCGCCCCCTGTCCGACCTCAGCACGCAGGAGCTCGCTGCTCTTGCGGCATCCCAGCGCGAAGCCCACGCGGCCCAGGCCGCCAAGGGCACCAAGCTCGATGTCACGCGCGGCAAGCCCAGCGCCGCCCAGCTCGACCTCGCTGACGAGATGCTGTCGCTGCCCTCCGCGACCACGGACCGCGCCGGCACCGATGTCCGCAACTACGGCGGCCTGTCCGGGTTGGCCGAGCTGCGCGAGATCTTCGCCGAGCTGCTCTGGGTCGAGCCCGACCAGATCGTCGCGGGGGGCAACTCCTCGCTGACGATGATGCGCGATGTCCTCGTCGACCTGCTGCTCTTCGGCGCGATCGACTCCCCCCGCCCGTGGGCGAAGGAGGACAAGGTCACCTTCATCTGCCCGGTCCCCGGCTACGACCGCCACTTCGGGCTCCTCGAGGACCTCGGCATCGAGATGGTCACCGTCCCCATGACCGACGAGGGCCCTGACGCCGACGAGGTCGCCCGCCTCGTCGCGTCCGACCCGTCGATCAAGGGCATGTGGATCGTCCCGACGTACGCCAACCCGACCGGCTCCGTCGTCACCCAGGAGATCGCCAGCCGACTGGCCGCGATGGAGACTGCGGCTCCCGACTTCAAGATCTTCTGGGACAACGCCTACGCGGTCCACCACCTGACCGAGGACGAGGCCAAGAGCGCCGACATCATCAGCCTCTCCTCCGGTGCCGGGCACCCGCACCGCGCGATCATGTTCGCCTCCACCTCCAAGATCACCTGGGCCGGCGCGGGCGTCGCCTTCCTGGCCTCCTCCGTCGAGCAGGTCGCCTGGTACCTGCAGCACCTCGGCAAGGGCTCGATCGGCCCGGACAAGGTCAACCAGCTGCGCCACGTGGAGTTCTTCGGCGATGCCGACGGTGTGCGCGCCCACATGCGCCGGCACGCCGAGATCATCGCCCCCAAGTTCGCCGAGGTGGACCGGGTGCTCAGCGAGCGCCTGGGCGGTCTCGGCGTCGCGACGTGGAACCGCCCCACCGGCGGCTACTTCGTCAACCTCGACGTCCTGCCGGGCACCGCCTCGCGCGTCGTCGCCCTGGCCAAGGAGGCCGGACTCTCCCTGACCCCGGCCGGAGCATCCTTCCCGCACGGCGATGACCCGCAGGACACCAACATCCGACTGGCCCCGACCATGCCGCCGATGTCCGAGCTCACCGAGGCCATGGAGACGGTCGCCACGTGCGTCCTGATCGCCGCGGCCGAGCAGCTGGGCGCAACCCCGACCAAGGAGTGACATGTCCGAGCCCGAGAACCTCGACACCGACCTGACGAGCTACAGCCTCGACGACGAGGACCAGCTGCAGCCCGGAGACAGCCTGATGGGCACCGGGGAGGGGGTCGAGGACGCGCTCGACGCCGGGTACTCGCCGCCGGACTCCGCCCGCGGGTCCTACGCCCACGGCGTCACCGCTGCCGAGCAACGGGTCAACGAGACGATCGACGAGCGCCTCAAGCAGGAGCAGCCGGACCCCGCGGCCGACGACGAGGACCCGGGGCGCCGCGGCTCCGACCGGGTCGGCGGCGACGATCCCGACTCCATAGCGGCTGAGGACGACTGGATCGGCGACAGCGAGGTCGGCGACGCCCGGGCGGGTCGGCTCGTGAGCCCCGACGAGGGCAGCCACGAGGACCGCGACGACCAGGCCTGGGGCCGTGACGTCGGCGTCGACGGTGGCGCCGCGTCTGCCGAGGAGGCCGCCGTGCACGTCATCAGCAACGACGGCAACGGCGGCGCCGATGTCGAGGATGACGCCTGAGCACCTCCGGCCGTGACCTGAGGGCGCTGCCCAAGGCCCACCTGCACCTGCACTTCACCGGCTCGATGCGGGTCGAGACCGTGCGGGACATGGCGCTCGGCCACGGGATGCGCCTGCCGGACTCCCTTCGCGGCGCCTATCCCCCACGGTTGTCAGCCGCCGACGAGCGCGGCTGGTTCCGCTTCCAGCGCCTCTACGACGCGGCTCGGCACTGCGTGCGCGGTGAGGCGGACATGCGCCGGATCGTGCGCGAGGCAGCGCTGGACGACGGCGCCGAGGGGTCACGGTGGCTGGAGATCCAGGTCGACCCGACGTCGTATGCCCCCTTCGTCGGTGGGATCACGCCGGCCATGGAGATCGTCCTCGACGAGGCGCGCTCGGTGAACTCGACCGCCGACGAGACGGGGTCGGCGCGGGTCGGCGTCCTGATGGCGGCCAGTCGCATCCGCCACCCCTTGGAGGCACGCACCCTCGCCCGGCTCGCGGCGCAGTACGCGGGCCCCGACGGGGTGGTGGGCTTCGGGCTGTCCAACGACGAGCGAAGGGGGGACACCCCGGACTTCGCACCCGCCTTCCGCATCGCGGAGCGGGCCGGACTGGCCCTGGTGCCCCACGCCGGGGAGCTCCTCGGCCCCGAGTCCGTGGCCGAGACCCTCGCGACGCTCCGCCCCGACCGCCTCGGGCACGGGGTGCGCAGCACCGAGGACCCGCGCGTGCTCGCTGCGATCGTCGAGGCCGGCGTGGCCCTCGAGGTGTGCCCGGGCTCCAATGTCTCGCTCGGCGTCTACCGCGAGGCACCGGACGTTCCCCTGCGGGCCCTCCTCTCGGCAGGCGCGACCATCGCGCTCGGTGCTGACGACCCGCTGCTCTTCGACTCGCGCCTGCTCGCCCAGTACGAGACGGCCCGCATCGTCCACGGCCTGGCTGACCCGGAGATCGCTGAGCTGGCCCGCAGCTCCTTCCGGGCGAGCCGGGCTCCGCAGCAGGTCGTCGACTCCGCCGTAGCCGACATCGACGCCTGGCTGGCCGCCCCCGCCTGACCGGCACGTCCGGCATGTGAGGGGCAAGGCCGCAGGATGTGCGGCGTTCATCCTGCAGACCGGCGATTCCTCTGCCACCATCGGCGACAACGCGAGCGATCACCTGCCGCCGCGTACGTCACGAAGGAGTGCACATGACCACCCCCACGAGGCCGCGCTCGGCCCGTCTCGCAGCCACCGCCGCGATCCTCGGACTCGGCCTGATGGGCGCCCAGTCGGCCACCGGCGCGACCCAGGACGAGCCGGCGTCCACCCCGGTGCCGATCTCGACGCCTGACGGACAGATCTCCAGCTACGTCATCAACACCAAGGTCGCCAACCCGGGGCAGGTGCGCAAGGCCGAGCAGGCGGTGACATCCGCTGGTGGCGTCGTCATCCAGTCCTGGCCGCAGATCGGGGTCGTCGTCGCCCACTCGACGAAGGCCGACTTCCGCACCGCCGTGGTCTCGTCCGCCAACAACGCCATCGAGTCCGTCGGCCCGACCCGCTCCGTCGCGGTCAGCGAGGGCACACCCGAGAGCGTCCAGGCTCCCTGGGGCCCGGGCACGGGCCAGCTGAAGAAGGCCGCCACCACCAAGGGGGACATCTCCGACGGCACCGCGGCCAGCACGACCGACCCGCGTGAGGGCGAGCAGTGGGACATGCAGATGATCAACGTGCCGCAGGCGCACACGATCACGACCGGCTCTCCTGACGTCACCGTCGGCGTCCTCGACTCCGGCATCGACCCCGACCACCCGGACCTGGTCAACCAGATCGACCGGGACGCGTCGGTGGGCTGCACCAATGCCGGTCAACCCGCGACCGGCGAGGACGCGTGGGCCCCGACGACGAGCGACCACGGCACCCACGTCGCCGGCACGATCGGCGCCGAACGCAACGGCGTCGGCATCGTCGGCATCGCCCCCGGGGCCAAGATGGCCTCGGTCAAGGTGGTCAACGACGACGGGTTCATCTACCCCGAGTACGCGGTCTGCGGCTTCATGGAGGCCGGCCTCAAGGGCATGGACGTCACCAACAACAGCTACTACGTCGACCCCTTCGAGTTCTGGTGCGGTGACCAGCCGGAGCAGGCACCCGCCCTGGAGGCCGTGCGTCGTGCCGTCGAGTGGTCGACCGACCAGGGCGCCGTGCACGTCGCGGCTGCGGGCAACAGCTCGTACGACCTGTCGGACAAGACGACCAACGACTCCAGCCCCAATGACGCCGAGGTGCAGACCGACCGGGTCATCAACAGCTCGTGCAAGGACATCCCGACCGAGCTCGACGGCGTCGTGACCGTCTCCTCGATCGACCGTCAGGGCGCGCTGTCGTACTTCTCCAACCGTGGCCTCGGCTCGATCGACGTGGCGGCACCCGGCAGCTCCATCCTGTCGACCATCGTCAGGAACAACGGCTACGGGACCAAGAGCGGCACCTCGATGGCGTCGCCGCACGTCGCTGGGGTCGCTGCCCTGATGAAGTCCGCGCACCCGACGTGGAGCCCGGACAGGATCGCCAGTGAGCTGCGCTCCCAGGCCACCGACACCGAGTGCTCGACGACCTTCGCGGGCGCGCCCTGCGTGGGCACCGCGCAGGAGAACTCGTACTACGGCGACGGCATCGTCGACGCCTATGCGGCGGTCCGCTGACCGGACGCGCACAGATGAGGAGGGGCCACGGTCGATGTCGACCGTGGCCCCTCGTCATGGTGGAGGAGGTCCGGCGGGCTACAGCGCGTGGCCGACGAAGACGGGCTCGTTGACCAGTGTGACGCCGAAGGCCTCATGCACCCCGTCGCGCACCTCGCGGGCGAGAGCCGCGACATCGCCGGCCGTGGCGCCGCCACGGTTGGTGATCGCGAGCGTGTGCTTGGTCGACAGTGCGGCGGGGCCGGGCATGCGGTGCCCCTTGCCGAAGCCCGCCTTGTCGATGAGCCAGGCGGCGCTCGTCTTGGACTGTCCCTCCCCCGCGGCGAAGACCGGCGGCACGGGCCCGTCGCGTCCGAGACGCTGGGCGGCCCGCGCCACGAGGGCGTCCATCTGTGCCGAGGGGAGGATCGGGTTGGTGAAGAAGGAGCCACAGCTCCACGTGTCGTGGTCGCTCTCGTCGAGGACCATGCCGCGGTTGCCACGCTGGACGAGCACGGCCTCGCGGGCCGCTGCGAGGGGTACCCGCTCCCCCTGCTCGACGCCCAGCTGGCGGGCCAGGTCGGCGTAGGCCACGGGCGCGGACAGCCCACCGCGCCCCAGCTCGAAGGTCACCTCGAGCACGACGTACCGGTCGCTCTGCTTGAAGACGGAGTGCCGATAGGTGAATCCGCACTGAGCGTTGTCGAAGGTGACCTGCCGCTGCTCCTGACGGTCCCAGGCGAGCACCCGGATGATGGTCTGCGCGACCTCCTGCCCGTATGCACCCACGTTCTGCACCGGGGTCGCCCCAGCCATCCCGGGGATCCCGGACAGGGCCTCGATGCCCGACCAGCCCTCGGCCACAGCACGAGCGACGACCTCGTCCCAGACCTCGCCGGCCGCGACCGTGACGATGACCCGGTCGTCGTCCTGGGACTCGACGCGCACCCCCTGCGTCGCGATGCGCACCACGGTGCCGCGGAAGCCCTCGTCCGCGATGACCAGGTTGGAGCCACCCGACAGGACCAGAAGGGGGGTCCCCGCCGAGTCCGCGGAACTCACGGCGTCGACGATCTCGTCGAGGGTCTCAGCGGTCACGAGGCTGTCGGCCGGTCCGCCGACACGCATGGTGGTGAGCGGTGCCAGCGGGGCACCGTGGGAGACCGCCGCCATCAATCGAGCTGGACGACGGCGCGGCAGCGCCCGAGGACCTTGTCGCCACCGCAGGTCACGGTCAGCTCGACGGTCGCCTGCTTGCTCTCGGGGTCGGTCGTGGTGACCTTGCCCGCGACGTCGAGCACGGCGCCCCCGTCGTGCGGGACGACGACCGGCTTGGTGAAGCGGGTGCCGTAGTCGATCACCCGGCCGGCGTCGCCGACCCAGTCGGTGACGACCTGGACGGCGGCGCCCATCGTCAGCATGCCGTGGGCGATGACGTCAGGCAGCCCGACGGCCTGTGCGGTGCGCTCGTCCCAGTGAATGACATTGCGGTCGCCGGAGGCGCCCGCGTAGTGCACGAGGTGGGCTCTGGTGACGGGGATCGAGCGCTCCGGGAGGGACTCCCCTTCGCTCACCTGCGAAAACTGACGCACGGTCTGCTGGCTCATGCTCACTCCCCTCCTCGCACGACGATCGTCGACAGGCTCGTCGCGACCGGTTGGTCCTGGGCGTCGATGATCTCGCTGCGCATGGTCACCATCTGATGGCCGCCGGCCGCACGGATCGCGTCGATGTGCAGGACACCTCGTAGCTCGTCCCCGGCCACGATGGGCCGGTGGTGGGTGAAGCGCTGCTCCCCATGGACCACACGGGTGTAGTCGACGCCGGCATCGGGGTCGGCGACGAACTGTGCGTCGGTGCGCTGGCCCGGGATCACCGCAAAGGTCGGCGGTGCGACCAGGTCGGCGTATCCAGCGGCGCGGGCTGCCTCGACGTCGTGGTGGATGGGGTCGGTGGCGCCCACCGCAGCGGCGAAGTCGCGGATGTGCTCTCGCCCGACATCGAAGGGAGTGGTCGGGTCATAACTGCGCCCTTGGAAGTCCTCGTTCACGGCCATGGGGCCAGTGTAGGCAGGCGCGACGACGACACGGCCGCCGAGCAGGTGCTCGGCGGCCGTGTCGGGGTGGTGCGGGGTGCTGGACTCAGCGGGTCTCGCGGTGCGGGGTGTGCGCGCGGCACCGGTTGCAGAACTTCGCGAGCTCGATGCGGTCCGGGGTGTTGCGGCGGTTCTTCTTGGTGATGTAGTTCCGCTCCTTGCACTCCGTGCACGCCAGGGTGATCTTGGGGCGGACGTCGGCGCTC
Organism: Janibacter sp.; assembly: GCA_030453295.1. Classification (GTDB taxonomy): domain Bacteria; phylum Actinomycetota; class Actinomycetes; order Actinomycetales; family Dermatophilaceae; genus Janibacter. The sequence goes on along the minus strand of JAKDKQ010000066.1, from coordinate 259 downwards.
TTGGATGCCACGGTAAGAACCTGCTCTCAGACACTTCGGGTGGTACTCGCCTGCGCCGGTCTGCGCTGGGCGGGAGGTGCGTGTGGTGCTGCAGCCCTGTGGGCACAACACGGCGACGCACAAGAATAGTCCACGGGATGCCTCCACCGGAAATCGGTGGCTGGACACTCCGCGGCACTGCGTAGCGGGAGCGGGACTCGATCCCGCGACCTCACGATTATGAGTCGTGCGCTCTAACCAGCTGAGCTACCCCGCCATG
>JAKDKQ010000423.1 GCA_030453295.1 Janibacter sp. | reverse complement strand
GTCGACGCCCGCGACGGCCAGCTGTGGGTCCGCTCCCCCTTCGTCAGCCGCGGCTACCGCGAGCCGGAGCACCAGCTGCAGACCGAAGGGGGCTGGACCACCGTCGGTGACCGCGGCGAGATCGTCGACGGCCGGGTCATCGTCCACGGACGATCCGGCGGTATCACGACCGCCGGTGCGACCGTCAGCATCGCCGACATCGAGCGCGTGCTGCGGCCCCTGGCCACCGGCGAGGTCGTGGTCATCGGACTCCCGCACCCCGACCTCGGTGCGGTGGTTGCCGCGGCGGTGACCGATGCTGGTGACGTGCCCCGCCTGACCTCCCTCGCTCGTGAGCAGCTGCCGCCTGCGCAGCGTCCGCGCCGCTGGCTGCACCTCGACCCGCTCCCCGTGACCGCGAACCACAAGGTTGACCGGGCAGCCGTCCGCGCGGCTCTCGAGGCGACGCGATGACGGGCCCCGTGATCATCGCAGCGACCCGCTCCCCCATCGGGACGGCCGGTCGCTCCCTGTCGAGTCACAGCGCCGACCAGCTCGCCGGGCCCGTCCTCGCAGCCACGCTGGAGCGCTCCGGCCTCGCGGCAGACGAGATCTCGGACGTCGTCCTGGGCAACTGCATGGGGCCCGGCGGCGATGTCGCCCGCTCCGCGGCACTGGCCGCAGGGCTCCCCGTCACCGTCCCCGCACTCACCGTCGACCGGCAGTGCGCGAGCGGGCTGGCCGCCATCGACATCGCGGCCCAGCTCGTGCGTGGCGGCGCCCGCGCCGTCCTCGCCGGCGGCGTCGAGTCGGTGAGCACCGCCCCGTGGCGGCACTGGCCACCCGTCGACGGCGCCGACCCCGTGCGCTACGAGCGAGCGCCCTTCGCTCCCGCCGGATGGGACGACCCGGAGATGGGCATCGCCAATGACCTGCTGGCCCACGAGGCCGGCATCACCCGGCAGCGCCAGGACGAGTACGCCGCCCGCTCGCACGCACGGGCTGTGACGGCTCGCGACGCGGGGCGCCTCGATGGCGAGATCGTCGCCGTCGACGGGGTCGCCCGTGATGACCGGCCCAAGGCGGCGCTCACCGTCGACAAGCTGGCGAGACTGCGACCGGCCTTCCGCACCGATGGATCCGTGACCGCAGGCAATTCCTGCGGCATCAGCGACGGCGCCGCTGCCGTGGCCGTCGTCGACGAGACCACCCGCGCCCGCCTCGAGGTGCCCGGGCTGCGCATCCTCGCCACCGCGACTGCCGGGGTGGAGCCCAACCGCCCCGGTCGCGGCCTCGTCCCGGCCACACACCTCGCCCTCGAGCGGGCTGGCGTGGGGCTGGACGAGATCGACGTCATCGAGCTCAACGAGGCCTTCGCCGGGCAGATCCTCGCCTGCTGCGACGAGCTGGGTCTGGACGCCGTGCGCGTGTGCCCCGACGGTGGTGCGCTTGCCCTCGGCCACCCGTGGGGCGCGTCCGGAGCCGTGCTGGCCGTGCGGCTCTTCCACCAGCTCGTCACCCAGCGCGCAGGGGGCGGGATCGGCCTCGCCGCCATCGCTGCCGGCGGCGGTCAAGGAGTCGCGATGGTGGTGCAGGCATGCTGATCGACATTGCCGGCGTGACGCACGGCTTCGACGGTGGCACACCGGTGCTGCGCGACCTCACTGTCCGGATCGACGAGCCCCGGATCGGTGTCATCGGGGCCAACGGGTCGGGCAAGTCGACCTTCGCCCGGATGCTCAACGGGCTGGTCGTCCCCGAGCAGGGCACGGTCACGCTCGACGGGATCGACACGGCCACGCGTGGCCGCGAGGTGCGTCAGCACGTCGGCTTCTGCTTCACCGATCCCGACGCGCAGATCGTCATGCCGACGGTCGCCGAAGACGTCGGATTCTCCCTGCGCCGCCGGGGACTGACGAAGGGAGAGATCGCCGCCCGGGTCGATTCCGCACTGACGGCGCACGGTCTCGCCGGCCGCGGTGACCATCCCGCGCACCTGCTGAGCGGCGGGCAGAAGCAGCTGCTCGCCCTGGCGGCCGTCCTCGTGACCGAGCCCGACCTGCTCGTCATGGACGAGCCGACGACACTGCTCGACATCCGCAATGCCCGCCGGGTCGCCGACGCGGTCCGGGCCCTCCCCCAGCAGGTCGTCCTCGTGACGCACCACCTCGACCTGCTCACCGACTTCGACCGGGTGCTCGTCTTCGAC
>JAKDKQ010000422.1 GCA_030453295.1 Janibacter sp. | reverse complement strand
CATGCTCGAGGGCATGAGCCGCGCACTGGTCCTGGTCGACATCCAGAACGATTTTTGCGAAGGGGGCTCCCTCGCCGTCGAGGGCGGCGCCGCCGTGGCCGCGAGAGCCGCAGAGCGGGTCCTCGCCGACCGCGACGGGACATCAGGCGGGTACGCGGCCATCGTCGCCACCGCCGACTGGCACCACGACCCGGGCGAGCACTGGGCACGTGACGGCGAGCCCAACTTCACGTCGACCTGGCCGGTGCACTGCGCAGCGGGGACCCCGGGAGCCGAGTTCCACCCGTCGCTCGCACCAGGGCTCCCCCACGTCGACGCGGTCTTCCGCAAGGGTGCGCACGAGGCGGCGTACAGCGGCTTCGAGGGGACAGCCCCCGACGGTGTCACCGGGCTCGCCGACTGGCTGCGCGGCCACGGCATCACCGACCTCGACGTGGGCGGCATCGCCACCGACCACTGCGTGCGTGCGACCGTCCTCGACGCCCTGCGTGCGGGTTTCACCGTGCGACTGCTCACCGACACGATCGCGGGCGTGGCCCCGCAGACCACCGACGCCGCCCTGGCCGAGATGCGCGACGCGGGCGCCACCACGGCGAACTCGGGCGCATGAGCACCCCGCTGCCCGCGGTGATGGCCGGGCGCACCGTGCTCATCACCGCCGATCGCCGCAGCGACGACCTGGCCGAGGCCTTCGCCCGTCGTGGCGCCACGATCCGGCACGCGGCGGCGATGTCGATCGTCCACCACAGCGACGACGAGCGGCTCGTCGAGGACACTCGCGCCCTGCTCGCTGCCCCACCGGATCTGCTCGTCGTGACCACCGGGGCCGGGCTGAAGGGCTGGCTGGAGGCGGCCGACGTCGCCGGGATCGGCGAGGAGCTGCGCCGCGTGCTGAGCACGGCGCGCATCCTCGCGCGCGGCCCCAAGGCCAAGGGAGCCCTCATCGCTGCCGGGCTGCCGGTGGAGTGGGTCGCCGCCTCCGAGACCACGGCCGAGATCACCGAGCACCTGCTCGCCGAGGGCGTGACCGGCAGCACGGTCGCGGTCCAGCACCACGGCAGCGGTTCCGACGGGTTGGACGAGGCCCTCACCGCGGCAGGGGCGAGGGTTGCTCCCTTCGTCGTCTACCGCTGGGGCCCCGCACCGGACCCTGCCGCGGTCACCGCCTCGGTGCGAGCCGTGGCCGCAGGTGAGATCAGCGACGTCATCTTCACCTCAGCCCCTGCCGTCGAGGCCTGGTGGGCGGCGGCGGAGTCTGCCGGCGTCACCGACCAGATCGTCCACCGCTCCCACGACGACGTCCTCTTCGCTGCCGTCGGCCCGGTCACCGCCGCACCACTCCTGGCGAAGGGGGTCACCCCCCTCGTCCCCCAGCGCAGCCGGATGGGCGCGCTGGTGCGGGCCGTGCTCGTCCACCACGGGGACGGTGGACCTGAGTCCGACGGGTAGCGTTCTCGCCATGTCGAGCAGCCCCAGCCCCGCTCCCCGGCCAGCGCACCCGGCCGTGTTCATCTCCCTCGTGAGCGACGCCGCCCTCTTCCCGCCGGCGGCCCTGACGATGGCCGACGCACTGACCGCGCATGCCCGCCACCGGTCGGGACCGCACGCTGATGCCGTCGGGTCCTTCCTCGTCGGCGTGCCTGCGGTCAGCGACCTCATCGCCGCGCTCGATGCCGGCGCCTCCGCTCCCGCTGCAGTGGGCCTGGTCGCCCGTCCGGGGACCGCGATCGAGGACATCTCGTCCGCCTGCGCCACCCTGCGTGGCGAGTCACGGATCCGCCTGGTGTCGATCGACATGGCGTGGCAGGCCGGCTGGCGCAGCGTCGACGCGGGCGACCTGCCCATCCACCTCGAGGTCGGCCGTGAGGACCCCGAGGCGGCCCTGGCCGACATCGAGTCAGCGAGCGGCTTCGTCGACGCCCGGGCCAAGTTCCGCACCGGCGCCACGGCCACCTGGGCCTGGCCGGACGCCACGGAGCTGGCCGAGTTCATCCTCGCAGCGGGGCGGCGCCACCTCCCCTTCGTCCTGACCGGCGGGCTGCACCACGTGGCGCGAGCCGATCACGTCGTGGACGGGGAGGACACGCCCCAGCACGGTCTGCTCAATGTGCTCGTCGCGGTGCATGCCAGCGCCGGCGGGGCCGATGCCCAGACCGTGCGCGAGCTCCTCGAGATCCGGGAGGCGCAGCC
>JAKDKQ010000421.1 GCA_030453295.1 Janibacter sp. | reverse complement strand
GTGCGCTTGGGGGTCGAGGTGCACCAGGCATCCTCGGAGGCTGTCTGCGGGAAGGTGTCGTGAGTCGCCGTGGTCATCGTCGTCCACACTTTCTCTGGGTCGGTGTGTTCACTGTCACCCCGAACTGGGGCATGATCAAGGAGTGTGTTCCGATCAACGAAACGACCCTCCACTGTCCGTCGTCGGCCGGATCGCGGCGATCCTCGGCGCCATCGAGGAGGCGCCCGGGTCGGTCGGCATCAGCGAGCTCGCTGCCGCAACGGGATTGGCGAAGGGGAGCGTCCACCGGCTCGTCGGACAGCTCCTCGAGGAGCGGCTCGTGGAGCGCACCGCGGATGCCCGGCTGACGCTCGGGGTTCGCCTCTTCGAGCTCGGCTCGAGCGTCCCCCTTCCCCGCACGCTCGCCCAGGCGGCCCGACCGCTGATGCTCGACCTGCACCAGGCGACCGACCGCCAGGTCCACCTGGCGGTGCTCGACGGTGTGGAGGTCGTCTACATCGAGATCGTCTACGGCGGCCTGCCGCTCGCCTCGAGCGTGGGCGGGCGGCTGCCCGCCCACGCCACCGGTGTGGGCAAGGCCCTGCTCGCCTACTCGCCGCAGGCGGTCGTGGCCGAGCGGGTCGAGGCGGGCCTCGACCCGATGACACCGCGCACGATCTCCACACCGGCCGGGCTCACCAGGGCCCTGCAGGACATCCGCACGGTCGGCACCTCCTACGACCACGAGGAGTCCCACCTCGGGATCTCATGCGTCGCGGCGCCCGTCTACGGCGCGGACAAGAAGATCCGGGCCGCTCTGTCCGTGACGGGGCAGACCCCACGGATGGATCTGCCCCGCCTGGGAGTGGCCGTGCGCACCGCAGCCTTCACGCTCTCGCGGCAGCTGCGGGACGCCGGCCTGTGACTCATCGTCGGCTCTGGGTCATCGCTTGATGAGCGGGCTCTTCAGCCCGGAGCCGTTCTTGTCGGACTCGTCGAAGAAGTCCTCCCGGAAGATGTCCCGGGGGAACAGGCGCCGGCTCATCAGGGTCTTCAGGGCCGCGTCCACCATCGGCGGGGGACCGCACAGGTAGCCACGGCAGCCGATGAGCCGCTCGTGGTCGGCCTCGATGACCGTCGTGACCATGCCGTAGGCGTAGCCGTCCGGGTCGTCACCGTCCGCCGCGACGTCCTCGGGGGTCTCGTCGGAGAGGCAGGGCCGGTAGGTGAACTCGTCGTACTCGTCCTCCAGGGCCCGAAAGGCCTCGACGTCGTAGAGGTGCGCCCGGGTACGCCCTCCGGCGTAGAGGGTGATCTCGCCCTCGTACTCGCCGGCCTCGAAGGCGTGCCGCACCATCGACTTCAGCGGCGCGACGCCGGTGCCACCCCCGACGAGGATCGCGTGCTTGTCGTCGCCGGTCTTGAGCACGAAGCGGCCGTACGGCCCCGACATCCGGACCTCGTCCCCCTTCGCCAGGGTCTTGAAGACCCAGCCGTCGGTGCCGCGTCCGCCGGGGACATTGCGGATGTGGAACTCCAGGCGAGTGGTCTCGCCGGGGGGCGAGCCGATCGACCAGGTGCGATCGACCGCCTCGTCACCCTCGCCGACCGGCACGGAGAACTTCATGTACTGGCCGGCGTTGAAGCCGATCTCGCGGTCGAGCTCGACGACAAGGCGCTTGGTGTCCTGCGCGATGTCCTCGAGGACGACGACGGTGCCGGTGAAGTCCTCGACCGGGAAGACCTCCATGTCCTCGTCGACATCGAGGTCCGCCTCGATCGTCACGTCCTCCCGCGGCTTGGCGCAGCAGGTGAGCAGCTTCCCTTCGTCCCGCTCGAAGTCCATGAGGGCGAAGGTGCTCGCCTCACCGAGGTCCACCTCACCGTCGAGCTTGTCCACCTTGCAGGTGGCGCAGGTGCCGTGGGTGCAGCTGTGCGGCAGCCACACCCCCGCCCGCAGGCAGGCGTCGAGGATCGTCTGGTCCTCGTCGCACTCGACCTCGCGGCCGACGGGTTCGACGGTGATCGTGTAGGTGGTCATGGGTCTCTCCTCGAGCGGGACGAAGGGGGGAGCAGAGTGCTCGTGAGGCAGGTGCAGGAGACGACGATTCCCCGCAAGACGACGCAGGAGCGCCTCGGGCAATCGTCGTCTCCACCTCAGGCGGCCACGCGGGTGCCGATGACGTCCTTGTGCCGGACGCCGAGCTCGGC
>JAKDKQ010000420.1 GCA_030453295.1 Janibacter sp. | reverse complement strand
CAGGTGCTCTGCGAGAAGCCGCTGACGATGGACAGCGAGTCCTCGCTGCGGGTCATCGAGGCCGAGCGGGCGGCGGGGCGGGCGCTGGTGCAGGTGGGCTTCATGCGGCGCTTCGACCCGGAGTACATGCGGCTGCACGAGCTCATCGACTCCGGTCGGATGGGGCGCACGCTCCTGCTCCACCAGACCCACCGCAACAAGAGCGTGCCCAACCCCGACTTCCGCTCCGAGATGATCGTGCGCGACTCCCTGGTGCACGAGGTCGACTGTGCCCGGTGGCTGCTCGGCGAGGAGATCGTCTCGATCCAGGTGCTCAGCCCGGCCCCGACGTCGCATGCGCTCGACGGCGTCGTCGACCCGCAGGTCACGATCTTCCGGATGGCGTCGGGCGCAGTCGTCACCAACGAGGTCTTCGTCAACAGCCGCACGGGGTACGAGGTGCGCTGCGAGGCCGTGGGGGAGGAGGGCAGCGCGATCATCGGTCGCCCGTGGGGCGAGGTCTACACGACGCTCGCCGACCCGGCCGGCGGCGACGGGGCCTGGGGTGGGCCGATCGTGCCCGACTACCGCGTGCGCTTCGAGCGGGCCTACGACATCGAGGTGCAGGCCTGGGTCGACGCGACCCGGCGCGGTGAGGTCACCGGGCCCACGAGCTGGGATGGCTATGCCTCGACCGTCGTGTGCACCGCCGGGATGCAGTCGCTGGCCAGCGGCCAGCCCGTCGACATCGTCCTGGCCGAGCCTGCCGTCACCGCGCCTCCCAACACCGCACCCACCAACCCCGCACCTCCCATCACCGCATCTCCTTAAGGTCGTGCGCACGACCTTAAGGAGATGCGCACCCAGCGCCGGGACGAAGGGGGGTTCCGCCCCCTTCGCCATGTTGTTAATATGTCCTGACAAATAGCCTTGAGGAGGCACGCATGAGCACCCCCACCCGCATCACCCACCTGGTCGGCCACTCGCCGTGGGAGGGGGAGGCCGAGCGCACCTCCGAGGTCTTCAACCCCGCCACGGGCGAGCTCACCGGAGCCCTCGACCTGGCGAGCACCGAGACCGTCGGCGAGGTCGTGGCCGTGGCCAGGACGGCCGCCAAGGAGTGGGGCACGGTCTCGCTCGCGCGTCGGGTGCGCATCCTCTTCGCCTTCCGCCAGCTGCTCGAGGAGCGCAAGGACGAGATCGCGCTGGCGATCACCGCCGAGCACGGCAAGACCTACGACGACGCCAAGGCCGAGATCTCCCGCGGACAGGAGGTCGTCGAGTTCGCCTGCGGGATCCCGCACCTGCTCAAGGGCGGCTTCTCGGAGAACGTGTCGACGAGCATCGACGCCTACTCGATCCTGCAGCCGCTCGGCGTCGTCGGGGTCATCTCGCCCTTCAACTTCCCGGCGATGGTGCCGCTGTGGTTCGTGCCGATGGCCATCGCCACCGGCAACACCGTCGTCATCAAGCCCAGCGAGAAGGACCCGACCGCGGTCAACCTCATCGCCGACCTGTGGCGCGAGGCCGGCCTGCCGGACGGCGTGATGAATGTCGTGCACGGTGACAAGGAGGCCGTCGACGCGCTCCTGGACCACCCCGACGTCAAGGCGATCTCCTTCGTCGGCTCGACGCCCATCGCCCGGTACGTCTACGAGCGCGGTGTCGCCAACGGCAAGCGGGTCCAGGCCCTCGGCGGCGCAAAGAACCACATGCTCGTCCTGCCCGACGCCGACCTCGATCTCGCCGCCGACGCGGCGGTCTCGGCCGGATACGGGGCCGCGGGGGAGCGGTGCATGGCGATCTCCGTCGTGCTCGCCACCGAGTCGATCGCCGACGACCTCGTCGCCAAGATCGTCGAGCGGACCAGGACGCTGCGCACCGGGGACGGCATGGGCGAGTCCGACATGGGCCCGCTCGTCACCAAGGCGCACCTGGACAAGGTGACCGGCTACGTCGAGCAGGGCGTCGCCTCGGGTGCCGAGCTCGTCGTCGACGGGCGCGAGGGGGCCGCGGACCTGGGCGCGGGGTTCTTCCTCCAGCCGACGCTCTTCGACAAGGTCACGCCGGACATGAGCATCTACACCGACGAGATCTTCGGCCCCGTGCTGTGCGTCGTGCGGGTCCACTCGTACGACGAGGGGCTGCAGCTGATCAATGACAACCCCTACGGCAACGGCACGACGATCTTCACCAACGACGGTGGTGCCGCGCG
>JAKDKQ010000419.1 GCA_030453295.1 Janibacter sp. | reverse complement strand
GCGCTCGGGCCGAAGAGGCAGCAGACCTGCGGGACCTTGCCCGACAGCGCGACCTGGTTGTGGAAGATGTGCCCCGCGCCGCGCCGCCCGGGGAACATCTCGACCTGGTCGGTGATCCGGGCACCGGCGGAGTCGACGAGCCAGAAGACCGGCAGCTCCTCGCGCAGCGCCGTCTCGGTCGAGCGCACGATCTTTTCGACGGTGCGCGCGCCCCACGAGCCGGCCTTGACGGTCGGGTCGTTGGCGATGATGATCACGGGCCGGTCGTCGACCAGGCCCCGGCCGGTCACGACACCGTCGGCCGGCAGTCCCGCGGCGAGGGCGTTGGCGTAGCGCCCGTCCTCGACGAAGGACCCCTCATCGACGAGCAGCGCGATGCGGTCGCGCACGTAGAGCTTGTTCTGCGCCTCCAGCTTGGCGGCGGCCTTGTCCGTCGGACGCTCCGACGCGGCGTGCGCCTCGCGCAGACGACGACGCACGTCCTCGACCTTGGGGTCCAGTGGGTAGCTGCTCATGATGCTCCTTGTCGCTCGGTCCGGCACTCAGACCGGGAGGCCGAGATGGCGGGCGATGACCATGCGCTGGACCTCGGAGGTGCCCTCGCCGATCTCGAGGATCTTGGCGTCACGGTAGAAGCGTGCGACCGGGTACTCCTCCATGAAGCCGTTGCCACCGAAGATCTGGGTCGCGATGCGGGTCGCGCTCACCGCGGCCTCGGAGGTGTAGAGCTTGGCGATCGAGGCAGCCTTGGCGACCTCCTTGGACGAGCGACGACCGCGGTCGGCCTCGTCCTTGAGCCAGGCGGCCTTGTAGGTCAGCACGCGTGAGGTCTCGGCCATGACGGCGAGGTCGGACACCTGGAAGGACACGCCCTGGTTGACACCGATCGGTCGGCCGAAGGCGGTGCGGGTCGTGGCGTACTCGGTCGACAGCTCGAGCATCCGCTGGGTCAGCCCGGTGGCCAGCGCGGAGATCGCGATGCGGCCGTCGTCGAGGGTCTTGAGGAACTGGCGGAAACCCTGCCCCTCGGTACCGACGAGGTTGTCGGCAGGCACGCGGCAGCCGGCGAAGCTCAGGCCGTGGGTGTCGGAGATGTTCCAGCCGAGCTTGTCGTAGGGGGCCTCGACCGTGAAGCCGGGCGTCCCGCTCGGGACGATGATCGCCGAGATCTGCGGGCGCCCCTCCTCGCTCGTGCCCGTGCGGGCGGTGACGGTCACGAGCGAGGTGATGTCGGTGCCCGAGTTGGTGATGAAGGACTTGGCCCCGTCGATGACCCACTCGTCGCCGTCGCGCTTGGCCGTGGTGCGGGTGCCGCCGGCATCGGAGCCGGCGTCGGGCTCGGTCAGACCGAAGCCGGCGAGCGCCTTGCCCGCGACGAGGTCGGGCAGCCAGGTGTCGCGCTGCTCGTCGGTGCCGTAGGTGAGGATCGGGTTGATGCCCAGGCCGACCCCGGCCGACAGGGTGATGCCGATCGACTGGTCGACGCGGCCGAGCTCCTCGATCGCGACGCACAGCGCGGTGAAGTCGGACTGCACCACACCGTCGACGGTCTCGGCAGAGCCGCCCCACTGCTCGGGGACGACCAGGCCGAAGAGGCCCAGCTGCCCCATCCGGCCGACGACCTCGGTCGGGAAGTGGTGGTCCTTGTCCCACTGGGCGACGTGCGGCTCGACCTCCTTCTCGGCGAAGTCGCGCACGCTGGCGCGGAAGTCCTCATGGTCCTGCGAGAGCTCGAACATTCCCAGCCTTTCGTGGCGCCCGGACCGGGAGACCGGAGAGCACCTGTGCTTGACGTTGACGTCAACGTAAAGCATCATCTCGGTTCATGACAAGCCCCAACTGGACCATCCGCGAGATCGCGGACGAGTTCGGCGTGACCACGCGCACGATCCGCCACTACGAGGACATCGGCCTGATCTCCCCCGAGCGGCAGGGCACCGCGCGCATCTTCCACCGGCGCGACCGGACCCGCCTGGCCCTCATCCTGCGCGGCAAGCGGCTCGGCTTCCCCCTCGACGAGATCGCCACGATCATCAACCTCTACGACGCTCCGCGTGGCCGGCGCAGCCAGCTCGAGTACGTCCTGTCACAGATCGACGAGCGCCGCGAGGACCTGGAGCAGCGACGACGTGACATCGATGACGCGCTGTCCGAGCTCGACACCTTCGAGCAGCGCTGTCGCGCCGACCTCGACGC
>JAKDKQ010000065.1 GCA_030453295.1 Janibacter sp. | reverse complement strand
CCGGGTCCGCCCGCCACACGACGGCCCGCCCGTCACACGACGAAGCGCCCCCCCGCCCGGTGGGGCGCGTCGTCGTGGAGAGAGGTCGAGCCTCAGCCGGCGTCCTGCGCCTGACCGGCCTGCCCGCCGTGGGTGCGGCGACGGTTGCGGCGACGCCGCGGACGGCCCTCGCCATCACCCTGCGCCTGGCTGGGCTGGTCGCTGCTGCGCTCAGGGCCGCGGTTGCCACTGCGGCCACCGTCACGTCCGCCACCGTCACGTCCGCCGTCGCGTCCACCGCGGCCACCGTCACGGCCGCCACCGGAGCCACCGCGGCTGCTCGGACGACGACCGCTGGACTTGCCGGTCTCGCCGAGGTCCTCGATCTGCTCGGCGTCCAGGCCCTCACGGGTGCGCTGGGTGCGCGGGAGGCGGCCCTTGGTGCCCTCGGGGATGTCGAGGTCGGTGAAGAGGTGCGGGCTGCTGGAGTAGGTCTCGGTGGCGGTGGGGATCCCGAGGTCGAGCTGACGGTTGATGACCGCCCACTTGGTCTCGTCGTCCCAGTCGACGAAGGTCACGGCGATCCCCGTGTTGCCCGCGCGTCCGGTGCGACCAATGCGGTGGACATAGGTCTTTTCGTCGTCGGGGCACTGGTAGTTGATGACGTGGGTGACATTGGTGACGTCGATCCCGCGGGCGGCGACGTCGGTCGCGACGAGGACGTCGACCTTGCCATTGCGGAAGGCGCGCAGCGCCTGCTCGCGAGCGCCCTGGCCGAGGTCGCCGTGGAGCGACGCGGCGGCGAAGCCACGGTCGGCGAGCTCGTCCGCCACCTTGGCCGCGGTGCGCTTGGTGCGGGAGAAGACGATCGTCAGACCGCGGTCCTTGGCCTGCAGGATGCGGGCGACCATCTCGACCTTGTCCATCGCGTGGGCGCGGTAGACGAACTGCTCGGTCGCCTTGACGGTGTGGCTGTCGGCCTCGCCGTCCTCGCTCATCGCGCGGATGTGGGTCGGCTGCGTCATGTAGCGCCGGGCCAGGGCGACGATCGCACCGGGCATCGTCGCGGAGAAGAGCATGGTGTGGCGGGCCGGGGAGGTCATCGCCATGATCTTCTCGACATCGGGCAGGAAGCCCAGGTCGAGCATCTCGTCGGCCTCGTCGAGGACGACCGTCTTGGTCGCCGAGAGGTCGAGGTGCTTCTGCTGGGCCAGGTCGATCAAGCGGCCCGGGGTGCCGACGACGACGTGGACGCCCTTCTTCAGCGCCTCGATCTGCGGCTCGTAGGCGCGGCCGCCGTAGACGGTCAGGACCTTGATGCCCAGACGCTTGCCGGCACGCTCGAGGTCGGCGGCCACCTGGCCGGCGAGCTCACGCGTCGGGGCGACCGCGAGGGCCTGCGGGCGCGGGTCATCGGACTCGAGGTCGATGTGCTCGAGGATCGGGATGCCGAAGCCGAGCGTCTTGCCGGTACCGGTCTTGGCCTGGCCGATGATGTCGTGGCGGCCCAGGGCGACCGGCAGGGTCATGGCCTGGATGGGGAAGGGGTGGACGATCCCTGCGTCGGCCAGCGCGGCGACGATCTCGGGGTTGACGTTGAAGTCGGCGAAGGTCTGCTGGGCCGCCTCGGGGGCGGTGCCCTCGACATCGGGCGTGGCCTGCACGGCTTCGCGGTCGACGTCGGACAGCGTTTCGGGCGTGGTGGAGTCGGACATGCGTCTCACGATCAGCGTGGACGGCGCGAAGCGCGCGCCGTGGATGGCACGGGCCGATCGGAGGTCAGTCATGCGGTCTGCCGAGAGAGGGGCGACCGCGCCGGACGTCTCGTCCGGGCGTAAAGGATGCCGACCGGGCACCGCTGGTCTCTTGCATGCTACCGGCACCCCCGGTCTGGGCCGAAACGACGGGCGGGCGCACTAGGCTGCGTGGCATGAGTGAGCAGGCACCCCCTTCGTCCTCCGACGGTCTCGGCGCGCGTGAGAGGGAGGGGACGATCGAGCTGCTCGGCGCGGTCGCGTACGGCACGATCTCGGGGTTCACCCGGATGGCCGCCGACTCCGAGATGGCCCGCGACCTGCGACTGAAGCGCGCGCTCGCCGGGATGGCGGTCAAGGAGTTCCACAACCACGAGATCCTGAGTGATCGCATCACCCAGCTCGGTGGGGACCCGGTGACGGCGATGGCGCCCTTCGAGGACGCCTTCGAGGCCTACCACGCGCGCACTCGGCCGCGGGATCTGCTCGAGGGCATGGTCAAGGCGTACATCGGCGACGGCATCGCCAACGACTTCTTCGTCGAGATCGCCAAGTACATCGACCCGCGGTCACGCGAGGTCATCGAGCGGGCCAAGGAGAGCGATCACCGTGATGTCGACACGATCGTCTCGGCCGTGCGGGAGGGCATCCGTGAGGACTCACGGCGGGGCGGTCCGCTTGCGTTGTGGGGGCGCCGTCTGATGGGCGAGGCCCTGACCCAGGGCCAGGTGGTGGCCGCGCAGCGCGAGGCCCTCAGCGACCTGGTGCTCGGGCTGAGCCACGACCGCCCAGGCGCGACCCTCGAGGAGGTCGGCCAGCTCATGCAGCGACTGACCGACCGGCACCAGCTGCGGATGGGCCGCATCGGCCTGTCCGCCTGACCTGCCCCGGACATGACGAAGGGGGCCCGCCGAGTCCGCGGGCCCCCTTCGTGTCATACGTGGTGCGTCAGACCTGCTTGCGCCCGACGACCATGCCGTAGATGACGATCAGGATCGCAGCGGCGATGACGCCGAGAACGAGCGCGATCCAGTCGACGCCGCTGGTGCTCTCGTTACCCGAGAGCGCGGTGTAGGCCCAGGAGCCGATGAGGGCGCCGAGGATACCGAGGATCACGGTGACGAGGGTCGAGATGCTCTGCTTGCCCGGCAGGACGAGACGGGCCAGGGCGCCGATGATGGCACCAAGGATGACAGTGACGATGATGGTCCACACAGTTGATCACTCCTTCTTGCGCCCGACAGGGGTGAGCGGGCGCGCTCAGTAGCCCGTGCGGGCTCTGTGACCAACATAGACTCCTGAGGCGCGTGAGGCGGCATTCAGCATACGTGTTGTTGTGCGCGTGCCCACCTTGTGACCTTGCTCAGGGGAGACGAAAAGGGGGCGTCAGGCCCCGAAGCCCACGCGACTGGGCGATGGCTCGCCGACCTCGACGTAACCGAGGGCGCCCGCGGGAACCATGACGCGGCGTCCCTTGTCATCGGTCAGGGTCAGGGACGCGCCGTCGAGGGCGGCCTGCACGGCTGCGTCGATCTCGGCTGCGGATCCGGTGGCCTCGATGACGACCTCGCGGGCGACGTTCTGGATGCCGATCTTGATCTCCACGGTCACTCCTTGATGGTGGTGGGTGAGCTCGTGCTCATCGTGTCACTCGCCGGCGACAGCGTCCGCGTCGGGGTCGCTGGCGGTGCCCATCCGGTTGACGGGGAAGGAGCCGATGCCCCGCCACGCGAGGTGACCGGCCGCCTGTGCCGCGACCTCCTGGGGGAAGTGGGCGCCGTGGGCGAGCCACGTGCGGGCCATGACCTGGGCGGCGCCGGACATGGCCAGGCCGAGCATCTCGGCCAGCTCCTTGGGCAGCGGGGTGTCCTGGATGATGCGCAGGGCGATGGCCTCACCGAGCTGGGCCTCGAGCGCGTCGATGCGGTGGCGCACCTGCGGGTCGTTGGTCAGGTCGGACTCGTAGATCAGGCGGAAGGCGCCGCCCTCGTCAGCGACGAAGTTGAAGAAGGCGCGGACGGTGGCGTAGACGCGCTCCTCATGGTCCTCGCTGGAGCCGAGCGCCTCGAGGACGAGGGTCTCCAGGTGGTCGCACTGGTCGTCGAGCAGCGCGAGGTAGAGCTCGAGCTTGCCGGGGAAGTGCTGGTAGAGCACCGGCTTGGAGACGCCGGCCTCGTCAGCGATGTCCTCCATGGCCGCCGCGTGGTAGCCCTTGGAGACGAAGACGCTGAGGGCCGCCTCCAGCAGCTGAGCGCGTCGCTGGGCGCGCGGCATCCGCTGCACTCGGGTTCCAGGCGTGTGGGAGCTCATGGGTCCTCCGGGGATCGGTGCGCCGTGTGGCGGATCACACGATCTTACCTATGAGTAGTGCTGGCCGACGCCACCGGGTGGTCATCGGCAGGCCATGGCAGCGGCACGGGCAGGGCTGTCGGTCGCGGGTGGTGGGATGGGTCCGTGACCGAGCATCTCCCCACCGTGCATCTCCGGGCCCCGCAGTCCAGCGGGCCCGGCCCCGTGGTGTCCCTCGACGCGGACCAGGCGCGGGCGGTGGCTGCCCGCGGTGACCTCGTGCGGGTCCTCGGCGGACCCGGCACGGGCAAGACGACCGTCGCGGTCGCAGCGGTCCTGGACCGGGTCTCGCGCGGTGAGTGCGCCGCGGGGGAGGTCCTGCTGGTCGCGGCGACGCGGCTGTCGGCAGCCACGGCCCGTGACGCGGTGACAGCGGGACTGACAGGAGCGACGACCGAGCCGATGGCGCGCACCATGCCCTCGCTCGGCTTCGCGGTGCTGCGACAGCATGCGGTGCTGCGGGGCGACCCTGCACCTCGGCTGCTGTCCGGCGCCGAGCAGGACCTGGTCCTCGGTGAGCTCCTCGAGGGGCACCGGGCGGACGGCACCGGTCCCCGCTGGCCCGATGACCTCCTCGAGGCGATCACCACCCGCGGATTCCGCGAGGAGCTGCGTGACCTGCTCATGCGCGCCATCGAGCACGGCGTCAGCCCGGACGACCTCGACGCCCTGGGCCGCGAGCACGGACGCCCGGAGTGGATGGCGGCCGCGGAGGTGGCTCGTGAGTACGACGAGGTCACCGCGATGTCCCGCCCGGGTGCCTATGACCCCGCCTGGGTGCTGACTGCTGCCGCCGAGCTCCTCGAGCACGATCCCGAGGCCCGCGAGCGGGTCCGCTCCGGGTTGCGGCTGGTCGTCGTCGACGACGCCCAGGAGCTCACCGCTCCCGCGGCGCGACTGCTGCGCGCGCTCACGGGCGAGGGCGTCGGTCTCGTCCTCGTCGGTGATCCCGATGTCCCGGTCCAGGGGTTCCGCGGTGCCGACCCGCACCACCTCGTCGCCGACTGGTCCGGCCGGGAGGACGTCACGGTGGTCCTGGGTCGTGGGCACCGGCTCCCCGAGCAGGTGCACGCGGCGGCAGCCCGGGTCGTCCCCAAGATCGCTGCCCTCGGTGGCGGCGTCCAGCGGGCGGCGACCCCGGCCGGGGCGGGTGGCCTCCTCGAGTCGCACGTCCTGCACTCGAGCGCCCAGGAGGCGGCCTTCATCGCCCATGAGCTGCGCGCCGCCCACCTGCTGCACGGCATCCCGTGGCAGCGGATGGCCGTCGTCGTCCGCGGGGCTGCCCGCCAGGCGACGCTGCGCCGTGTGCTCGCCGCACGCGGGGTTCCCGTGCTCGGTGACGCGCACCGCGTGCCGGTGCGTGACGAGCCCGCGGCCCGCCCGTTGCTCGATGTGCTCTCGATCGTCGTGGACCTCGCCCGCGGCCGACTCGACGCGGTGCCCGCGACCGATGTCATCGACCTGCTGACCAGCCCTCTCGTCGCCGCCGACACCGTCGCGGTGCGTCGACTGCGGCGGGCCCTGCGCCGCGACGAGCTGGCCACCGAGGGCGAGCGGACGAGCGATGAGCTGCTCGGTGCCCTCGTGCTGGACCCGGACCACCTCGTCCACCTCGGTGATGACGCCCTGCCCCTGCACCGGCTCGCCGTCATCATCGCCGCCGGACGAGCGGCTGCGCGCACCGCAGAGGACGGCCCCGGGTGGGCTCCGGGCGTCTCCGCCGAGTCCGTCCTGTGGCAGATGTGGCAGGCGGCGGACGTCGCCGCCGCGTGGCGGGCCGCAGCGCTCACCGGAGGCAGGCTCGGAGCGCGCGCCGACCGTGCCCTCGACGCGGTCGTGGCGCTCTTCGACGCTGCGGCAGCCCATCAGGACGCGCTGCCGGCCTCCGGCCCCGATGCCTTCCTCGATGCGGTGGCCGGCCAAGCCGTCGCAGCGGACTCGCTCGCCGCCCGCAGCCCCGATGCCGACGCGGTCTCCCTCGTCACGCCGCAGACGGCCGCGGGCAACGAGTGGCACACCGTCGTCGTCGCGGGTGTGCAGGAGGGGGTCTGGCCCGACCTGCGTCTGCGCGGCTCCCTCCTGGGCTCCGAGCGGCTCGTCGACGTCGTCACCGGGCGGGACCGCACGGGTGCCGGGGCAGCTGCAGCGGTCCGTCACGACGAGACCCGCCTCTTCCACGTGGCCCTGACCCGGGCGACCCACCGAGTCCTCGTCACCGCGGTGGCCGCCGAGGACGAGCAGCCGTCCGTCTACCTCGACCTCGTCGACCCCCTCCCTGATGACGTCATGCGGCGAGAGCCCAGCGATGTCCCGGCTCCGCTCGACCTCACCGGGCTCGTGGCGCAGCTGCGTCAGCAGCTCGCCTCCAGAGACCCGGCTGCGGCTGCGCGAGCCGTCGCGCGGTTGGCACTGCTCTCCGCTGCGGGAGTGGCGGGGGCCTCCCCTTCGTCCTGGTGGGCCCTGCGCGCCCTCAGCAGCACGCGGCCGGTCCGGCCGGAGGACGCGGCCGTCGCCGTCAGTCCGTCCAAGGTGCAGATGTTCACCGACTGCGGCCTGCGGTGGCTCCTGCAGTCCTCCGGTGGCGACGGGCCCAGCAGCACGTCGATGGAGGTCGGGACGCTCGTCCACGAGATCGCCCACGACCTCGGCGACGCGGGCGAGGAGGCCTTCCGGTCCGAGCTGGAGCGACGCTGGCCGGAGCTCGGCATGGCTCCGGGCTGGGTGACCGACCAGAAGCGCGAGCGAGCCCTGACGATGGTGCACTGGCTGGCGGAGTACCACCAGCGCGCGGCATCCGAGGGGTGGCGGCCGGTGGCCATGGAGCAGACCTTCCGCGTCGAGATCGGGCGGGCCGTGCTGCGAGGTGATGTCGACCGGCTCGAGGCCGACGGCGACGGGCGGCTGCGCGTCATCGACTACAAGACCGGGTCGAGCGCCCCCACGGGCAAGGAGCTGCTCGAGCACCCTCAGCTCGGCGCCTACCAGGTGGCCATCGCCGAGGGTGGGTTCGACGAGCACGGACGCGCGGTCGCGGGGGCGGCGCTCGTCCAGCTGGGCAAGGTGCGCACCTCCGGCAACGCCGTGCAGAGCCAGCCCTCGATCTCTGACGATGACGAGCCGCGTCGCTTCCACGACCTGATCACGGACACGGCCGAAGGGATGGCCGCGGCCACCTTCGCCGCCCAGCCGGAGGAGGGCCGGTGCCGGATCTGCCCGGTCCGCTCCTCCTGCCCCGCCCACGACGAAGGGGGACGCCTGAGATGACCTGGCCGCCCATCATCGGTGCCGTCGACCTCGCCCGGGCGCTGGGTCAGGAGCACCCGCCCACCGACGAGCAGCGACAGATCATCGAGGCTCCGCTCGAGCCGCTCCTGGTGGTCGCGGGTGCGGGCTCGGGCAAGACCGAGACGATGACCGCCCGTGTCGTCTGGCTCGTCGCCAACGGCCTTGTCACCCCCGAGCAGGTCCTCGGGCTGACCTTCACCCGAAAGGCCGCGGGCGAGCTCGCCGAGCGCGTCGCCCGACGGCTCGCGACGCTCGAGCAGGCCGGCATCTGGGCCCCGCCCCAAGAGGTCGATGCCGATGGTCTCGGGGGGACCCCGACGATCTCCACCTATCACTCCTACGCCGGTCGACTCGTGCGCGAGGGCGCCCTGCGGCTCGGGTACGAAAAGGACTCGCGCCTGCTCTCCGAGGCCGCCACCTGGCAGCTCGCCCACGAGGTCGTGCTCGCGTGGGACGGACCGATGGAGGACATCGACAAGGTCGAGTCCACCGTGACCAATGCGATCGTCTCGCTCGCCGGTGAGCTCGCCGAGCACCTCTGCACGCCGCGGGACATCGAGGACTTCTCCCGCGGGGTGCTGGCCCATCTCGAGGGGGTCGCGGCCACGGACAAGGCCTTCACCAAGGACTTCCGGGGCAAGGTCATCACGCCGATGGCGGAGCAGCGACTCATCCTGCCGATCGTCGAGCGCTACCGAGAGGTCAAGCGCGAGCGCTCGGTGATGGACTTCGCCGACCAGATGGCGCTCGCCGCGGCTCTCGCGACGCGATTCCCCGACCTGGGGCAGGCCGAGCGGGACCGGTTCCGCGTCGTCATGCTCGACGAGTTCCAGGACACGTCGGAGGCCCAGCTGGTCCTTATGCGCGCGCTCTTCGCTCCCGATGGGCGCACCCCCGCTGCCGTGACCGCGGTGGGTGACCCGCACCAGTCGATCTACGCCTGGCGAGGGGCGAGCGCGACGACGCTCGCGACCTTCCCCGGGTCCTTCGCGACGCAGGGGCAGCCGGCGCCGGTCAAGCACCTGTCGACGAGCTGGCGCAATGACGAGACCATCCTCGAGGTGGCCAATGCCGTGGCGGGTCCGCTCGGTGCCGTGAGCGGGGTTCCGGTGACCCCCCTTCGTCCTCGGCCCGGTGCCCAGCGGGGCCAGGTGCAGGCACTGCGTGCCGAGACCGCCCGGGACGAGGCAGCCAGGGTCGCCGAGTGGATCGAGACCCGTCGAGGGGCGGGCGCTGGTGGCACGGCCCGCCGCAGCGCTGCGGTGCTGTGCCGCAAGCGCAGCCAGTTCACCCTCATCGCCGAGGCGCTCGCGGCTCGCAACATCCCGCACGAGGTCGTGGGCCTGGGCGGGCTGCTGCTCACCCCCGAGGTCGCTGACGTCATCTCGCTGCTGACGATCGTGCAGGACCCCATGCGCGGCGACCGGCTCATGCGACTGCTCACCGGCGCGCCCGGTCTCCTCGGCCCTGCCGACCTCGACGGGCTCGGAGCCTGGGCCCGGCACCTCGGTCGCCAGGCGCGGGAGGAGGTCGCCGACGGCGGCCCACCGCCCGGACCCGACGACGTCGTGACCATCGTCGATGCCCTCGACCAGCTGCCCGAGCCCGGGTGGCAAGGGAGCGCTGGCCAGACGATCTCGGACGCGGCCCTCGGCCGTCTGCACCACATCGGGGGCATGGTCGCTCGGCTGCGCCGCGGCGCCGGCATGCCGCTGCCGGACCTCGTCGGCGAGGCCGAGCGGGAGCTCGGGGTCGACATCGAGGTCCTCTCCCGGCCGGGGTGGTCGCCGGGTGCGGCGCGCGCGCACCTCGACGCCTTCGCCGATGTGGCGGCGCAGTTCGCCTCGAGCGCCGATCGGCCGACGCTCGGTGGGTTCATCGACTGGATCGAGGCGGCGGTCGAGCAGGAGCGGGGCCTGGAGGCCCCCGTCGTCGAGCCGACCAAGGACGCCGTGCAGATCCTCACCTGCCACGCGGCCAAGGGGCTGGAGTGGGATGTCGTCGCCGTGCCCGGCCTGTCCGAAGGCGTCTTCCCCGCACACGCCTCGCGCTCCTCCTTCAAGGACACGGGAGAGTGGACGCTCGGCCAGGTCAACGAGTCGGGCTGGATCTCGGG
>JAKDKQ010000418.1 GCA_030453295.1 Janibacter sp. | reverse complement strand
AGCGACGTCAGATCGTGTCTCATCAACCTGTAGGTTTTTAAGGCACATTCACGGCGCCAGGCGGGCCGCCGCGGGAGCCCTCGTCCACCCCGCTGGGGCCGCGGGTTTCAGGCGCAGCATGACGTCGGCATCTGGTTTCGGAAGAGGCCGGCCACGATGCGCAGGCTTTCGCTCATGGTCAGGTACGGCGCCCAGGTGTCGGCCAGATCGTCGACGGTCATGCCGCTTTTGATGGCGTAGGTGGCCGCCAGCATGATCTCCCCGGCCCCGTCCGCCAGAGCGTGCACGCCCAGAACCTTGCCGCTCACGGCGTCGGCGACGAGCTTCACCGCCCCGCGGGTGTCGTGCTGGACGAGCGCCCGGGGGACATCGGACAGGTCCAGGACGCGGCAGTCGCACGCGTGCCCTCGGGTGAGGGCCTCGTCCTCGGTCAACCCCGCCGAGGCCAGCTGGGGCCGGGTGAACACGACCGCAGGAAAGCCGGCGTAGTCGACCCGAGCTGCCGGCGGGTACCTGTCCTCGGTCAGGGCGTTGAGCGCGGCGGCCCGACCGCCGGCGGCGGCGGCGTAGACGTACTGGGGAGCCCCCGAGACGTCACCGGCGGCCCAGACGCGCGGGTTGGAGGTGCGCTGGGTCTGGTCGACCACGACGAAGCCGCGCTCGTCCACGTCCACACCGGCAGCGGCCAGGTTCAGGCCGTCGGTGCGGGGCAGGCGTCCGGTGGCCACCAGGACCTGCGCGCCGCGCACCTGTTCGCCCGAGTCCGTGGTCACCACCACCTCTCCTGCGGGGCCTGGTTCGCGGGCCACAGTGGTCGCGCGCTCTTCGACCACGGTGATGCCGTCGTCGGTGAAGACTTCCCGAAGTCTCTGGGCCAGCTCCGGCTCGGCGTGCGGCGCCAGACGCCCGACCACAGAGACCCGGGTGCCGAGGTGAGCGAACAGCTGGGCCTGCTCCATCCCGACGTACCCGCCACCGATAACGACCAGGGACTCAGGCAGCTCGGTCAGCTGCATCGCGGTGGTGGACGTCAGCCGGTCCACAGAGTCGAGACCGACCACCTCCGGGATGGCGGGGGTGGCACCGGTGGCGACCAGATAGGCCCGGGCCCGCAGCGCCTGGCCGTCGACGGCCAGGGTGTCCCCGTCCAGGAAGCTGGCCTGGCCTGGGCGGACCTGGAAGCCGTAGGCAGCGGCCACATCGGCGTACTTCGCATCACGCAGGCGCTCGATGAGTGCGTCCTTCTGGGCCACCAGATCGCCGAGGTTCACCGGTGCGGCTGACGTTGGGGCACCTTTGAAGGGATTGGTGAGCGCGGCGTGCCGGGCCCCGGCGGCCGCCAGGAGCGTCTTGGACGGCACGCAGCCGATGTTCACGCACGTCCCGCCCAGAACACCGCGCTCAACCAGCACGACGCTCTTACCGGCCTGGCTGGCCGCGATGGCGGCGGACATCGCCGCGCCTCCTGAGCCGATCACGGCCAGATCGACGTCGTAGTCCACACCCATTTGCCCACCTTCCTTCGCGTGACCCCTCTTCAGCGTCCATAGTGGACGTTCCAGCGCAGGGGAAGGTCAAGGCGAACATGGACGAGAGCCGAGAAAGGGGCCACTGTGCGCATCGGTGAGTTGGCCGTGGCCAGCGGCACCACAACCAAGACGCTGCGCTTCTACGAAGAAGCCGGCCTACTACCTGCGCCTGAGCGCACCGCCAACGGATACCGCGACTACACCCCTGCGGCCCTGGCGCGCCTGGACTTCGTTCGCCGCGGCCGCACCGCTGGGCTCACCCTGGCCCAGATTCGCGAGATCCTCGACATCCGCGACGCCGGAGTCGCACCCTGCCAGCACGTGCACGCCCTGCTCGAAGCCCACCTGGGCGACCTGGACCGCCAAATCGCCGACCTGCAAGCACTGCGACACACCGTCGCGCACCTTCACCACAGTGCCACCACCAGCGACCCCACCAAATGCGACACCACGACCGTCTGCCGCTATCTGTGACCAGACCGGTGCTCGCGTGTATCGCCATGAGCAGATGCCGCCACAGAGCGTCGACAGAACCCCGCCATATAACGGCGAAAGCCACATCGAATCGGTGAGCGGTCGCACTGGGCGTGGTGTCGCGGTTGACGATCGTCACCGCACACTTTGATGCCGACTCAGTGAGCGACGTCACCGAGCCGTACGTTGAGGTGCCGCAATTGACGATTTTGCCGTGCAAGC
>JAKDKQ010000417.1 GCA_030453295.1 Janibacter sp. | reverse complement strand
CCGGGCTCGCTGCGGCTGCAAGGATTGCGCCGACACCAACAGGATGAGGGGACCAACATGTCCACCACGGGAGCGCGCGTCGAAGTACGCAACCTCACCAAGAGGTTCGGTGGCTTCACGGCCGTCGACGACCTCAGCTTCAACGTCGAGCCGGGCCGGATCACCGGGTTCCTCGGCCCCAACGGCGCGGGCAAGACGACGAGCCTGCGGATGCTGCTCGGCCTGATCCAGCAGTCCTCGGGCACGGCGACCATCGACGGCAAGACCTACGCCGACCTCGACCACCCGCTGCGCCACGTGGGCTCGGCGCTCGAGGCCACCAACTTCCACCCCGGCCGCTCGGGCCGCGACCACCTGCGGGTGCTCGCCGCGACGATCGGCGCGCCCGACAGCCGGGTCGACGAGCTCCTCGAGCTGACCGGCATCCCCGCGGCCGCGCGCAAGCGCGCCGGTGGCTACAGCATGGGCATGCGCCAGCGTCTGGGCCTCGCGGCCGCGCTGATCGGTGACCCCCGGCTGCTCGTCCTCGACGAGCCGGCCAACGGCCTGGACCCCGAGGGCATCCGCTGGTTGCGCGGCTTCCTGCGCCACCTCGCCTCCGAGGGGCGCACCGTCCTGATCTCCAGCCACCTGCTGCAGGAGGTCGAGCAGACGGTCGACGACGTCGTCATCATCGCCAACGGCAAGCTGGTCAAGGAGGGCACGGTCGGTGACCTGCGTGGCGCCGCGACCTCCCTCGTGCGCACCACGGACACCGACTCGCTCCTCGGGGCGCTGCGCATCGCCGACGTCGAGGCGACCCGTCAGGACGACGGCGGGATCGTCGCCGAGACCGA
This sequence comes from Janibacter sp., assembly GCA_030453295.1. Taxonomy (GTDB): domain Bacteria; phylum Actinomycetota; class Actinomycetes; order Actinomycetales; family Dermatophilaceae; genus Janibacter. The sequence continues at coordinate 1,397 of JAKDKQ010000417.1, read as the reverse complement.
GGACCTGCGCCTCATCGGTGATGTCGCGATGCGGGCCGGCGTGCCGGTCCACGAGCTGCGTCCGCTCGCTGCGGACCTCGAGCAGCTCTTCTTCTCCCTCACCGAGGGCACCAACCGCAACCTCGGTGACGCCGAGGGCCAGCCGGCGCCGGTCATGACCGACGCGGTCGACGGCCACGAAGGAGCGAACCAGTGATCGGCGCCATCAAGTCCGAGTTCCGCAAGTTCTTCTCCACCCGGATGTGGTGGGGCATGGCGATCGCCATCTTCGTGGTGAGCGCGCTCTTCGCCCTCGCCTTCGGGTTCCTCTTCACGATGGACCAGACCGGCATCCCGCCCGAGCAGCAGATCGGCGGCGACGCCACGCAGGTCGCCAACTCCGTCTACACCGCGGGCCTGAGCGTCGCGTACCTGCTGACGCTCACCGTCGGTGTCATGCACATCGGCAGCGAGTACCGGCACAAGACGATCACGAGCACCTTCCTCGCGACACCGCGCCGCTTCCGTGTGATGGGCGCCAAGGTCATCTCGCTCCTGGCGGTCGGCGCGATGTACGGCGTCGTCTCCCTCATCGGCTCGGTCGGTGTCGGGGCGCTCGTCCTCGCGAGCCGCGGCGCCGAGGTCTTCCCGAGCGCGGAGATCGGGCGCACGCTCGTGCTCAGCCTGCTCGTGCTCGGCCTGTGGGCGCTCATCGGTCTGGGCGCCGGCATCCTCATCCCCAACCAGGTGGCCGCGCTGCTCATCTCGGTCGCGGTCGCGTGGATCGTCGAACCGCTCATCGGCTTCGGTCTGCAGCTCTTCGACTGGGGCGGCGAGGTCGCACAGTTCCTCCCGTCGTCCGCGACGCAGGCGATCGTCAGCGGCGTGGACACCAGCGGCATGGGCATGGACCAGCTCAGCTGGTGGGCGGGCGCCCTCGTCCTCGCCGCCTACGCCGCGCTGCTGGCCGGCATCGGGACGTGGATCACGGCGCGCAAGGACATCAGCTGACGAGGTGTCGCGCTGAGCCCACGGGACCGTCCTCCGATCGAAGGGGGGCGGTCCCGTCGTCATCGTGGCGCCCCGGGAGTCGGCGAATGGCCTTGGTCACGTTAGGCTGGCTCTGGTGGGGTCCGCGCTGACTTCGGGCCCCTATTCGCGACTGTGACGAAAGAGGCGTATGCGCCGTGCCTGACCCCCAGGATGGCTCCGTGTCCCTGAACGACTTCGGCCCCAATGAGTGGCTGGTCGAGGACCTGTACGAGCAGTACAAGCAGGACCGCAACAGCGTCGACAAGGCGTGGTGGGAGTTCTTCGAGAACTACACGCCGGGTCAGGCTGGCAACAACGGCACCAGCGCGAAGGGGGATGCCCCCGCCAAGCCCGCCAAGAGCGAGCCGGCGAAGAGCGCGCCACCG
>JAKDKQ010000416.1 GCA_030453295.1 Janibacter sp. | reverse complement strand
TTCGTCGCCGACCGCGACCGCGACTTCGTGGACTACGTCGCCGCCCAGGTCGCCGAACGACGCGCCGCAGAAGACGCGTTCTACGCCGGCGCCGACCCAGTCACTGGGGAGGTGACCGGCTGATGGGCAAGTACGTGAAGAAGACTGGCCAACGGCGGCAGGAGGAGCGGCGTCTGTCGGTGCGCGCTGAGCAACGTGATCCGCCCGACTACGACAAGCTCACCGAACTGCTGATCCGCCTGTCGCTCCGGCAGTCGAGCACCCCAGGGGATCGGACCGCACCTGAGGCGACTCGGCATCCGGGGACGATGAGCCGCCCTGGCGTAGAATGAGAGCATCCCGCCAGGAGGCGGGTGTTGTGATCCTGAACCTCATCACCACGGTGGTGGGGGAACTTACCACTTGACCCTCGTGGTCTTGTCCTTACGGCCCATCGGGCTCATTCTCTTCGCTCAACATCCGCAGTCGTCTTCTCCTGTCGGAAATCAGGATCACCGACTGAAGGAGAAGAGCCATGACGATCGTTGACGATGCGTCCGCCGTGAATAGCTTGGTGGCACCGAACCCTCCCGGTGAGGCGATCGCCGTGTCCTACCTGCGCGTCTCGACCAAGGAGCAGGCGGAGAAGGGCGGCACCGACGAGGGGTACTCGATCCCGGCCCAGCGCGAGGCGAACCAGCGCAAAGCGGAGCAGATGGGCGCCACGATCGTGGAAGAGTTCGTGGACGCAGGTGAGTCTGCTCGTAAGGCTGATCGGCCCGATCTGATGCGGATGATCAAGTACGTCGCTACGCACAAGGTCAACTACTGCATCGTTCATAAGGTCGACCGTCTGGCGAGGAACCGGGCGGATGACGTCGCGATCCATCTGGCGCTGCGCGACGCGGGTGTGATGCTGGTGTCAGCGAGCGAGAACATCGATGAGACTCCGTCGGGGATGCTGCTGCACGGCATCATGTCCACGATCGCAGAGTTCTACTCGCGCAACCTGGCGACTGAGACAGTCAAGGGTTTGTCGCAGAAAGCTGCACGGGGCGGCACGATCGGCAAGGCTCCGTTGGGGTATCGCAACGTCGGGGTCCGTGATGAGAACGGGCGTGAGGTCCGTACCGTGGAGATCGATCCGGAACGTGCAAAGCTCGTGGCCTGGGCGTTCATGGTCTACGCCTCCGGGGAATGGACCACGAGACAACTGCATGAGGAGCTGACCGCGCGGGGTCTGCGCACGCCCGCGACGCCACGGCGGCCGTCACGCCCGATCGGGAAGTCCTCGATCCAGCGGATGCTGACCAACCCGTACTACAAGGGCGATGTCCGCTATCAGGGCGTGACCTACAAGGGCACGCACGAGCCGTTGGTGCCACCGGAGGTCTGGTACCAGGTGCAGACGGTCTTGCAGTCACACCGGACCGCAGCGGATGCTAGTCGTGTGCATGACCATTACCTGAAAGGCACCGTGTTCTGCGGGCAGTGCGGTTCGCGGCTGCTGGTATGCAACGCCAAGAGCAGCACCGGGAACATCTACCCGTACTTCGTCTGCGCCGACCGTCACGCCCGGCGCGGTGACTGCACCCGGCAGGCGATGCTCATCGAAGAGGTCGAGCGGCTGGTCGAGCGGCACTACGAGAAGGTGCAGATCAGTGCTGAGACTCGGCACGCCGTGGGGGCACATCTGCATGCCAAGTTCGACGCGCTCATGGCTTCGGAGTCGGACGCGCTGTCGGACCTGACGAAGGAACGGGCTCGGCTGGAGGAGGAGCAGGGCAAACTGCTTCAGGCACACTACGCCGGAGCGATCCCGCTGGACCTGCTGAAGAAGGAACAGGACCGCATCAGCGGCGGGCTGGAGACGATCAAGAACCGGATCGATGCCCACCACGACGAGTACGCCACGGCTCGCAACAACCTGGACGACTCGCTGAACCTGCTGGAGCACGCGGCCGACATCTACGCCCGCTGTGACGACGCGAACCGCCGACTGTGCAACCAAGCCTTCTTCACCAAGATCTACATCGAGGAAGAGGGAGAGGTCCGGGCCGGGTACGCCCGACCGTTCGACGCGCTGACCAGCCGCGAGGTCCAGGCAGACGCGCTGACCTGGGCGGACAACGCCCGGAACGAGAACGAGGTGCGAACCCCGCCCGAAGATGGCTCCTCGGGCGAAAGTTCACACCTCGCACATTTGGGGTGAGTAACGGGACTTGAACCCGCGACATCCGCGACCACAACGCGGCGCTCT
>JAKDKQ010000415.1 GCA_030453295.1 Janibacter sp. | reverse complement strand
CCAAGAAGGCCGCCCCGGCGAAGACGACCGCCAAGAAGGCGACGCCCAGCAGCTGAGCCGAGCGTCATGACGAGGGGCCGGTGACCAGACGGTCACCGGCCCCTCGACATGCCATGAACGCGTCCTGAAGGCGGGCGCCGCTCCTGCGGAGGGTGCGAGGCAACCGTCTCGACGATCAGCCGATCGTCTCGCCCTCGCCGATGCCGACGATCCACAGGCGGGTGACCACGTCGTCCTCGACGGTGATGCTCACCCGCTGGCCGGGACGCACAAATCGCAGCCCGCTGGCCGCGAAGACCTCGGGTCCGGCCTCGAGTCGCAGACCCTCGTCGGTGACGACGACGGTGGCGCTGTCCGGAGCGTGGGAGAAGACGGTCGCTTGCACGGGGTCGAGCGTATCCGTGGCCTAGTGTGAGGGCCCACAGAGGTAGCCGGGGTCGAGCGACCCACGGGTGAGCGCAGAAGAGGTGACATGGTCGTCCACCGCACCCACACGCCGGTCATGTACCGCGTGGCTGCCGGGATCCTGCGTGCGGGGATGCGTGCCCTGGCGCGCTACGAGGTCACCGGTATCGAGCACGTCCCCACGCACAGCGGCTTCATCCTCACCCCCAACCACTTGTCGTACATCGACCCCTTCCCGTGGGCGCACGTCCTGTACAACCGCGGCCACAGCCCGGTCTACCTCGTCAAGAGCAGCCTCTTCGAGACCCCGGTGGTCGGCTGGGTGCTGCGTCATGCCAAGCAGGTGCGGGTCGAGCGTGAGACCGGTCGCGCGAGTGAGGCATTGGCCGATGCGGTCCGTGCGCTCGACGCAGGGGAGTGCGTCGTGATCTACCCGGAAGGATCACTCACCCGCGACCCGGACCTGTGGCCCATGCGGGGCAAGACGGGAGCAGCACGCCTGGCGCTGCAGTCCGGCGCGCCCGTGATCCCCGTGGCCCAGTGGGGCCCGCAGGACCTGCTGCCGCGCTACTCCAAGCGGCTGCGACTCTCACGACACCGCACCCTCATCCGGGTGCGCTTCGGACCGCCGGTCGAGCTGGGGGATCTGCCTGACCAGCAGGCCACCGCAGACGTCGCCACCGCGACCGACCGCATCATGGCCGCCATCACCCACGAGCTCGAGGAGCTGCGTGGTCAGCGCGCTCCGGTCGAGCGATTCGACCCCCGGGCCCACGGGCTTCCGGTCACGGGCAACTACCGATCAGGAGACGATCAATGAGCCACATCGCAGTCTTCGGCGCAGGGAGCTGGGGCACCGCCTTCGCGACGATCCTCGCCCACGGAGGCAACGACGTCCGCGTGTGGGGACGCCGTCCGGAGCTGGTCGCCCAGCTCAACTCCGGCGTCAACGAGGACTACCTCCCGGGTGTGCAGCTGCCGTCGAGCATCAGCGCGTCGACCGATCCGGCGCAGGTGACCGACGGAGCCGAGATCGTCATCCTCTCGGTCCCGTCGCAGTCCCTGCGAGCCAACCTCGACGCCTGGGGGCCGCTGCTCGACGGCAAGATCGTCGTGTCCCTGATGAAGGGGATCGAGCTCGGGACGACCAAGCGGATGAGCGAGGTCATCCACGAGGTCGCGGGTGTCCCCGTCGATCGCATCGCCGTCGTGAGCGGACCCAACCTCGCCAAGGAGATCGTGCAGCGGCAGCCGGCGGCCAGCGTCGTCGCCTGCCCGGACCTCGACGTGGCCAACACGGTGGCAGCGGCGTGCTCGACCTCCTTCTTCCGGCCCTACACCTCGGCTGATGTCGTCGGTGCGGAGCTCGGCGGTGCGGTCAAGAACGTCATCGCGCTCGCCGTCGGCATGGCCTCGGGGCTCGGCCTCGGTGACAACACCAAGGCGACGATCATCACCCGCGGCCTCGCCGAGACGACGCGGCTGGCGGTGGCGCTCGGCGCCGACCCGCGCACGATGTCCGGGCTCGCGGGAGTCGGTGACCTCATCGCCACGTGCATGTCGCCCCTGTCGCGCAACCACTCCTTCGGCGTCAAGCTCGGCGAGGGCATGTCGGTCGCAGAGGTCACGGAGCAGACCAAGCAGACGGCCGAGGGCGTGAAGTCCTGCGCCTCGATCCTCGACCTCGCCCGGGCCCACGGCGTCGACGTGCCGATCACCGAGCAGGTCAACCGCGTGGTGCACGAGGGCGTCTCGCCCCAGGACATGGTCCAGGTGTTGCTCTCTCGCGCCCGCAAGCGCGAGACCGAGTAGCCCCGCTCGCCGCCTCAGGGACCGTC
>JAKDKQ010000064.1 GCA_030453295.1 Janibacter sp. | reverse complement strand
GCAGGTCGACCGGCGCCTGCAGGATGAGGTGGATCAGCTCGTTGGGGGTCATCGACGTCGGCCCGTCGAGACCGAGGGCTGCAGCCGCCTGCTCGCTGACCGGCACCGACTTGGCACTGCGGGACCACACCCCGCCGCCCTCACTCAGCAGCGAACGGTCGTAGTCGTCCCACGTGCTGCGCGGCAGGTCGAACAGCCGACTGCGCTCCGCGTGCGACGCTGCCGCCTCGGGCTGCGGGTCGATGAAGATGTGCAGGTGGTTGAAGGCCGCGACGAGCCGGATGTGCTCCGACAGCAGCATGCCGTTGCCGAAGACATCGCCGCTCATGTCACCGATGCCGACGACGGTGAAGTCCTCGGTCTGGGTGTCGTGGCCCAGCTCGCGGAAGTGCCGCTTGACCGACTCCCACGCACCTCGCGCCGTGATGCCCATGCCCTTGTGGTCGTACCCGACGGACCCGCCAGAGGCGAAAGCGTCATCGAGCCAGAAGCCGTACTCGCGGGCGATCGAGTTGGCCAGGTCCGAGAAGGTGGCGGTCCCCTTGTCGGCAGCGACGACCAGGTAGGAGTCGTCGCCGTCGTGCCTGACGACGTGCTGCGGCGGGACGATCGCCCCGTCGACACGGTTGTCGGTCACATCGAGGAGTCCGGAGATGAAGGCCCGGTACGCGGACCGGCCGGCCTGCATCCACGCCTCACGGTCGAGTGCCGGGTCCGGGAGCAGCTTGCCGACGAAGCCACCCTTGCTGCCCGTGGGGACGATGACGGCGTTCTTGACCATCTGCGCCTTGACCAGGCCGAGGACCTCGGTGCGAAAGTCGTCACGCCGGTCGCTCCAGCGCAGTCCGCCACGCGCGACGGCACCGAAGCGCAGGTGCACCCCCTCGACCTGGGGGCTGTGGACCCAGATCTCATATGCCGGGTGCGGCTTGGGCATGTCCGGCACCTTGGCCGGCTCCAGCTTGAAGGACATCCGCGGCAGCGGCTGCCCCTCGTCGTCGTGGACGAAGTAGCTCGTGCGCACGGTGGCAGCGATGACGCCGAGGAAGGCCCGGACGATCCGGTCGTGCTCGAGCGAGCTCACGTCCTCGAGAGCGGCGTCGATCCGGTCGACGATCTCCTGCTCCGCGGCCGCTCGCTCCTCGCCGGCGAGTCCCTGGTGCGTCTCCGGGTCGAAGCGGGTCTCGAAGAGGGCGACGATGTCGGCCGCGATGACGTGGTTGTCGACCAGGGCGGACTCGAGGCTCTTCTGCCCCCAGGTTCCTCCTGCCTGCCGCAGGTACCGACCCATGGCACGCAGGAGTCCGGCCTGGCGCCAGGTCAGTCCCGCTCGGATGATCAGCGCGTTGAAGCCGTCAGACTCGGTCCGTCCCGAGCGCACGGCCAGCACGGCTGACTCGACGAGATCACGCAGCTCCTCGTGGGTGTGCGCCTCCCACAGCGCTGCGTCGTCGACGCGCAGGCTGATGTCGTAGATCCCTGCGGTCACGCCGTCGGCCCGCGTGAGGGTGTAGGGCTCCTCCTCGATCACCTTGACGCCCAGGTCGCGGAAGGTCGGCATGAGGTCGTCGAGGATCACCTCTTCGAGGCTGAAGAGCTTGAACCGCCGGATCCGCGGATCTTCACCGCCACCGTGGCCACGCCGGGGGTCGTACAGCGCGCAGGCGAAGGGGGTCCCCTCCCCCAGCGTGACGAGGTTCTTCAGGTCGGCGACGGCCTGGGCCGCGTCGAAGTCGTCCTCGTAGTCCACGGGGAACCCGCCGGCCCACGGGCCGATCAGGTCGGTCGCCAGGTCACCTCCGACAAGGGAGTCGGCGGTGCGCACGAGTCGCTCGTCCCACGTGAGCACCGCGTCGGCGACGGCCTCGTCGAGCTCACGGTGCGCGTCGCCCTCGGGCAGCACGACGCCATCAGAGCCACGCAGGATGTAGTACAGCCGCGCCATCGGCTCCTCGGACACGTGCGCCGTGAAGGAGACCTCATCGGCACCGGTCGCCTCGCACAGCTGCTCCTCGATCCGGTGGCGCACGGCGGTCGTGTACCGGTCCCGAGGGAGGTAGACGATCGCGGTGACGAACTGATGCCCCGAGTCCAGGCGCAGGAAGGTCGCGGTCCGCATGCCGTGGACCAACTGTTGGATCCGCGTGACGACGTCGCGCAGGTGACTGACGGGGGCCTGGAAGAGCTCGTCACGGGGGAAGGTCTCGAACAGGCGCATCGCGAAGGCGCCGGAGTGGCTGTCGCGGGCCCACCCGATGTCAGCGAGAGTCTGCTCGACCTTGTCCGCGATGAGCGGGATCGTCAGCACCGAGCTCGTGTAGGCCGTGGACGAGAAGAGGCCCGCCAGGCGCCGTTCGATGATGCGGCCCCGGTCGTCGGTGAAGCGCACGGCAACGAGGTCCGGGTGCGTGACGCGGTGGACCGGAAGGACGGCACGCGACTTGCCGATGGACAGGCAGTCGAGGTCGCGGGCCACTCGGCCGAGGGGGGTGATCGACTCCGCGGTCGAGTCCGACCGCAGCATGCCGAGTCCGCTGCCGGGGATCGGGGTGACGACTCCCGCGGCATCCCCATCGAAGTCGACGACATGATCGCGCGACCCGATGAAGGTGAAGTGGTCGTCGACGAGCCACCGCAAGAACTCTGCTGTTGCCCCCTGGGCCTGCTCCGTCCCGATGCTGCGGCCCTCCTCCAGGAGGGATGCCGCCTCGACGACCGCCGCCTTCATGGCGCCCCAGTCGTCGACTGACGCCGCGACGGCGTCAACGACCTCGGACACCCGCTCGCGCAGCAACGAGACGTCGACACGATCCGCGAACTCGATGCGGATCCACGACTCGTCGCGCAGGTCGGGATCGGAGTGCTCGGTCCTCGGGTCCTGGTCGAGGACCTCCATGAGGGTGCCGTCGGCAGCCCGACGGACGACGAAGAGAGGGTGGAGCAAGAGGGCGACGCCCACGCCCTCGACGCCGAGCTCGCCCAGGACCGAGTCCACGAGGAAGGGACGGTCGGAGGTGACGATGTACAGCACCCCGTCGACGATCTCGACGATCGTCTCCTCGGGCGCACGTCTCGCGGCGACGTCGCGGTGCGCGGTCGCCAGAGCGATGAGCTGATCGGGACTGCGCTGGCGCAGTGCCGTCTCATCAATGTGTCGGAGGTACCGCTCGACGAAGGCGGGCTCGACGCCGGCCGCGGTGGCGGCGTTCGCGAGCTCCCCAGTGAACCGGGATGCGTGGTCGGTGGCGGTGTGGGCAGGCAGCTGAGCCATGTGGTGGGCGTCCTCGATCTGCGTTCGCAACGTGGTCACGGGACCTCGTTGTCCCGTCTGCTCGAGCGTAGCGCCCATGACGTACGTCACGTCGTCGGCCCGCGGGCCCACTCAACCAGCTGTGGACGGCCTCGGCCAGCGTGGGAACGGCGTCGCTAGGCTGAGTCGCACCATGCCCCCTTCGCATCCCAGGCCCGAGGACCTCGCCGCCCTCTGGAGCGCCATGTCCAGCACGGCTGAGCATGCCGCTGCGGCCGGAGAAGCGCTGCTCGACCACATGGTCACCGTCGGCGATCACGCGACCCAGTCCGCGGTCGACGGGGCCGTCGACGCAGCGGTCGATGCCCTCCGGGAGATCTCCGCGAGCTGCCGCGAGGGCGCTCTGGGCATCGGGGCGGCCCTTCCCCGATCCGCTGGTACCCGTCAGGTGGATGACGCGATCCGCGCGCCCCGGGTCAGGCCGCAGCGATGAGCCAGCGCCTGATCGGCGACCCGGCCTCGCTCAGCGCCCTCGCCGCAAACCTGCGCCGCACCGCCCTGCAGCTGCGCAACGATGCGGAGCACCTGGCGCCCGCACTCGAGGACAGCGCCGCCGGGTGGACCGGTCCGCTCGCCATGACCGCCCGCCGCCGCACGACGGCCGTGATCGACTCGCTCGAGTCGGTCGCTGACGCCCTGGACTCCTGCGCACGCTCCCTCCAGCGCGCTGCCACCGACCTCGCGGGCTCCGCTGCTGACCTGCGCGCGATCGAGGAGCAGGCCACCGCGGCCGGCTTCGAGGTGCGAGAGGGCCGACTGATGCGTCCCTGGGGGATCACCGGGGTTGCTGACGGCAGCGTCGAGCAGGACGGCGACCGCCTGCGAGAGGGGCTGCAGGATCGCCTCCACCAGCTCCTCACCACCATGGGACGACAGCGCTCCCGCCTGGCGGCCGACTGCCGCGACGCCACCCTCCTGCTCACCGAGGCCAGCTCGACCCTGCGAGCATGAAGAGCCGTCGGCCGCGCGCTAGCGTGTGTCCATGAAGATCACGCGCAGCGCCACCCTGCCCGCCGGCGTCGAGGAAGCCTTTGCCGTCATCGCGACGCAGAGGTACCAGCAGACCAAGGTCGAGGCACAGACGCCGCGCGCCACCGCAACTGTCACCGACCAGGCCGGAGGCAGCGTCCTCGTGCGCTCCGAGCGCCACCTGCCGACCGCCGGCATGCCCGGGCCGGTCGTCTCGATGGTCGGTGACACGCTGACGATCACGGAGCAGCAGACCTGGCGACCGGCACGGGGTGACGGAGCCCGTCACGCCGACCTCGAGCTCACGGTGGCCGGCGTCCCGCTCGGACTCGTCGGGACGATCACGCTCTCCCCCACCGGTGCCACGACGTCACTGTCGATCGACGCCGACCTGACCTGCGCGATCCCCATCTTCGGCAAGAAGATCGAGGAGGCGGCCAAGCCGGCGATCGAAGAATCGATCGACCACGAGATCAATCAGCTGACCGCCCACCTGGCCTGAACCCGGTCCGCCGGTTCACCCCTCGGCGCGGACCAGTTGCGACAACTCCGTCACGTCGTACCACAGCAGGTCGTCATACCCTGCGCCCACCGTGCCCTCGTCCTCCTCGACGTGGAAGGACACCACGTCGTGCAACTCGACGTCGAGCACGTCGTCGAGACGGGCGTCCTGTGACGTGCCCGGCGAGTCCCGCACGTCTGCCGAGGCGACCACCCGTCGGCCGACGCCCAGCTCCCGAGCCGCGTCGAGGGCCTGACACATCGCCTCGAACTCAAGATCCTCCTCGTCGGCCGCAGGGTCCCACGAGCGCAGCGCAGCGGTGACCGCATAGCCGGTGCGCTGAGGCAGACGCCGCTCGGCGAGGACCCCCGCCAACTCCGAGAGCACCAGCGGGAGATAGGCACGCACGGTCACGCTCCCCTCGAGCGCTGGGCCGACTTCAGCTCGGCCAGTGCGTCTTCGATGGCCTGCGCGAGCAGGCCCAAGTCGGTCATCGAGTCGCGATCTCCGTTGAGTCCGTAGTAGACCCGACCGTTGTACGACGTCAGTCCGATGGCCAGGCCCTGACCACGGCCCAGGGGCATGACCGGGTAGGTCTCGACCAGTCGGCTGCCCTCGACGTGCAGCTCCTGCTGCGGACCGGGGACATTGGTGATCACGAGGTTGAAGAGGCGGCGGGACATGGCGCTCCCGAGCCGCGCCCCCAGTGTGTGCAGGGTCGGCGGCGCAAACCCTCCGATCGAGGACAACGAGGTCGCTCCGACCCCCTCGGCCGACGCCGACTCGATCTGCTGACGCATGGCAAAGGAGATCTGGTGCAGCCTCATCGAGGGGTTGTTCTCCCCGATGGGCAGATCGATGAAGCAGGCGGCCATGGCAGCGTCGGTCAGCGGGTCGCCGGTTCCGTCCACGATGCTGATGGGGACCATGACCCGCATCGTCGAGGTGCCGGTCACCGGCAGCCCACGGGTCTGCATCCAGACCCGCAGCGCACCCGTCACCGTCGCGAGGATGACGTCGTTGACCGTGACGTCCTCCGCGTACTTGCCTCGGGTGAGACGGCTGCGGATCTTGCGGTAGTCCTCCAGATCGGTGTCGACCATGAGGTATCGGCGCGCAGCACCGACGGGGGCGTTGAGTGGAGAGTCAGGTGCTGGCCTGGTGCCGACCTTGGCCAAGGTCGCGACGACGCGGCCGACGGTCTCGGCCGCTCGACGGCCGGTGCTGGAGACGTCTCGTAGCCCGCCCCCCACCGATGCGACGACCCTGGCCGGGTTGAGCACCGAGCCGAGGAGGGCATCGGCCACCAGACGCAGGTCCGACGGTTCCGCGCGCGGCGCTGACCCCGAGTCGTCCACGGGCACGGCGTCCGGGTCGACGAGCAGATGTGCGAGGTCGACCGCGTGGATGCCGTCCACCATGGACTGGTGGGCCTTGGTGACGACCGCGAAGCGACCACCGGCAAGCCCCTCGACGAAGTACGCCTCCCACAAAGGGCGGTCCCGGTCGAGGTGACGAGCCATGATCCGGGCAACAAAGTCCTCGAGGTCGCCTCGAGACCCCGGGCTCGGCACCGCGGAGCGGCGGACGTGGTAGCTCAGGTCGAAGTGCTGGTCATCGACCCAAACCGGGTTGTCGAGTCGGCCAGGGACCTCGCGGATGCGCTGGCGATAGCGCCCGTGACCCGCGATGCGGTCACCGACGACGGCGACGAACCGGTCGTAGTCGAAGCCGTCGGCCGGTGGCTCGAAGACCATCACGGAGCCGACATGCATCGGCAGGGTGGGCTCCTCGACATAGAGGAAGGCCGCGTCCAGGGCACCGAGTCTGTTCACCACGAGGACATCGTGGCACGACGAAGGGGGTGAGGCACCCCCTTCGTCCTGTGACCGCGGCCGCGATCAGGCACGTCGTCGGAGCAGGCCTCGCCCGGAGGGCCTGCCCGCAGGGACCGCGCCCCCGGTGAAGGTCGCCGCAAGGTGCGCGATGGCCTGCCGGAGCGGACTGTCCGGCGCGCACTCGGCGAGCGTCTGACCGGCGAGCAGAGCCGCATCCGCAGCGGCAGGGTCGTCCGGGAGGAAGGCGACGCCTTCGACTCCTGCAAAGCGCGCCAACGAGGTCTCGACGCGACGACGCGGGTCGGAACCCACCGACGATGCCCGCAGCCGGTTGACCACCGGCCGCGGCGAGGGCGAGGCCACCTGTCCCACGCCCTGGACGGCTCGCACCATCCGTTGCAGGCCCACCGGGTCAGCCGCCCCGACGAGCAGCAGGTCATCCGCCTCGGCCAGCCCGCCCAGGGTGGTCGCATTGCGTCGCGGAGCCGCGGTGTCGTAGCTCAGCTCCTCGTCGTCCTCGATGCCGAAGCCCAGGTCGAGGACGACGAACGCGGCCAGCGAGCGGGAGAGCTCGATGATGTGCTCGACGGCCGCGGACCGGACCTCCGGCCAGCGGCTCGGGGTGGGGATACCGGTGAGGACCCGAAAGCGTGGCGAGACTTCGACGGCGAGTCGCGCCAGCCCCATCAGGTCGAGGGTCCCGAGCTCGGAGGCTCGGGCGGCCGACGCCAAGCCGGGGGCCTCGTCGAGGACGCTCAGCAGTTGTGCGACAGCCGCACCATAGGTGTCGAGATCGATGAGGACGGTGGGCGCACCGGCCGCCGCGAGCTCGCTCGCAAGGTTGACCGCGAGCGTGCTGCGGCCGGGCGCTCCCGTGGGTCCCCAGACGGCGATGACCCGACCTCGCGCTGGCTCGACGGATGTCGGCGGAGGCGGCGTGAGATCGGTGACGGGCTCGATCGGCGCGGTCGGCGGGTCCTCCCCGGGCCAGACCATCTGCGCATCCGTCGTGAAGGCGGTCCGTGCGGAGCGAGCGGAGGTGAGCGTCTCCAGGAGGTCCTCGCCGGGTGTGGCGACGTGCACGTGACGATCGACGCCGAGTTGTCGCAGACGGCGTTCCTGTCCTTCGTCCGCGGCACGGCTCGCCCCCACGACAGCGACCCCGTGGGCACGCAGATGGGCCAAGGCGTCCCGGTCCAGCCCCCGCAGGTCCGCGGAGACCAGGGCCACGTCGCCGAGGCCCGCAGATGCCGCAGCAAGCAGGTCGGCGAGGTCGACGCACCGTCGCCCCACGCTGACACCGGGCAGCCGGTCGACGACCTCGACCATCCGTCCCTCCCAGTCATGGGACAGAGCGGTGAGCACGGTGAGCGTCATCAGTCCTTCTTCTCCGGGCTGCCGGCCTCGATGACGAGCTTGATCGGGTGGTCCTTGTCGTCCAGGGACAACAGATCGGCCACGAGGTCCTTGGGGACGACGAGGATTGCTGCGGACCCGCTGCCCGACCCCATGACGCCTCCCGAGGATCTCGGCAGCGCATGGACGGTGACCCGGCGGGCGAAGACCTCGTAGGTCGGACGTTCGCGCGAGCGCCGACCATCCGAGGACGACGGCATCGTGGGCGCCAGCACGGTGACCCGCGAACCCTTGGTCAGGTTGCTCAGCGACACGGGGTCGACCCGCACCGCCACACGTTGCACCTCAAGGTCGAGCGGGCTGACGATCGCGGACCGCGGCAACAGCTCACCCGCGCGCAGCTCACGGTCGATGACCGCTCCAACGGGCAGTGCCTGCTCGGAGCTCAGGTATCGCCCCGCTCCGTCTCCCAGCTGGACGTCCACCCTCGTGAGGTCACTCTCCGCGATCGACTCGCCGGGTGTGAGCGTCGTCCTGGCAGCCCAGACACCCACACGGTCATCGGCAGCGCGGAAGGCCAGAGCCCCGATGATCACGGACAGGAGCACCAGCAGGATGCCGATGAGCAGGCGGGTGTCCTTCCACGACGGCGTGGTCAGCCGTCGGGCGGTGGGCGTGGGCAGGGAGCTCACGAGACTCCTCACGAGTCGATGTCTGGGTCACGAGCATCATGCACCGATGCGGGCCTGCTCGCCCGGTGATCGTCCACAGGGGCGTGGTCACTGCTTCGACCTCGTGCTGCTCGGTGGCAGACTTGCCCCCATGGCTCGCAGATTCGTTCCGCTCACCGAGGTCTCCGAGGTCCTCGGTGTGTCGGCCGCACAGACCTACGCCCTCGTGCGCAGCGGCGAGCTCCCCGCCATCAAGGTGGGAGGCCGCGGTCAGTGGCGGGTCGAGGTCGATCAGCTCGACGCCTACATCGAGCGCATGTACGCCCAGACCCGCGAGTTCGTCCAGCGTGGCGGCGCGGAGGACTGATCCGCACGGGCTCCTCATGATGAGCTGATGAGTGCGACCGCGGCGAACGGGATGACCCGCTCGCCCCGGATGTTCTCGGTCCGGCGCGGGCTGTCCAGAGGGTGCTCCGTGATGTCGAGCGCGTCCGCCCCGACGCTGTCGATCGTGCCGTGCACCGCCCCACCGTCGACGTCGACGACTGCGACGGCACGTCGGTCACGACTGATGCCGCGCACTGCTGACCCGATCCCGAACCGTCGGGCTCGGCTGTCATCGCGCGGACGACCGAGCCCCGAGATGGCGAGCACGGCAGCGGTGGCGACCAGCAGCTGACGACCCCCGTCCTCGACGAGGAACAACCAGCCGTCACCGGCGTCGTCAAGGCGACCGCGAGCGACCGAACCTCCCTGCAGGCGCACCACGAGCACCGAACCCACGGCCCCCGCCGCTCGCTCACCGAGCGTGATCTTGGACCGCTCGGTCCTGGTGCGCTCGGCCACCTCGGCGTCCAGCTCGAGCCGCGTCTGGGCAGCCACCTGTGCCTCGAGGTCGTCAAAGAGCCGGTCCCAGCGCATCCACCCAATCTAGGCCCGTC
>JAKDKQ010000414.1 GCA_030453295.1 Janibacter sp. | reverse complement strand
GCCGAGCCCCGGGACGAGGCGGCCGAGCAGCAGGCCGGCGACCATGGCCAGCCCGATCCAGACGGCCAGGTAGCGGTCGAGCGTCGACAGGCGCGGTGGGGTCATCGTGTCGGTGGTCATCAGGCGTCACCCTTGCGGGCGCGGATGAAGGCGCTGGCGAAGGCGCCTTGGAGCGAGTCCATGACGTCCTCGAGCGACCATCCCTCGGGGAGCTGGCCGTCGACCATGTCGGACATGCGCTCCAGCTCTGCCCGGTCGAAGGTGCGGGTGACCTCGACCGACGCGTCGGCGAACCCAGCCTCCGTCAGCGTGGCGATGTAGTCGGTGTCGAGGAGGGCGCCCGAGACGCAACCGGTCCACAGTCCGATGATCCCGCGCAGCGCGTCGGGGATCTCGCGCAGCAGGACGATGTCGGACACGGCGAAGCGACCGTCCGCGCGCAGCACGCGGTGGCACTCGCTGGCCACGGACGCCTTGTCAGGCGAGAGGTTGATGACGCAGTTGGAGATGACGACGTCGACGGACGCGTCGTCAAGGGGGATCTCCTCGATGGTCCCGCGGACGAAGCGAGCGTTGGTGACGCCTGCCTCTGCCTGGTTGCGCCGGGCGAGCTCGAGCATCTCGTCGGTCATGTCGAGGCCGGTGGCGGTGCCGATGGGGCCGACCCGTCGCGCGGAGAGCAGGACGTCGAGGCCGCCGCCGGACCCGAGGTCGAGCACGTCCTCGCCGGGGGAGAGGTCGGCCAGGGCGGTCGGGTTGCCGCAGCCGAGCGAGGCGGCGAGCGCGGTGTCCGAAGGGGAGTCCGTCCCCTCGTAGAGCCCCACGGTGATCGGGTCGGTGGCGGTGGGGCCGCAGCAGGAGCCGCCGGTTTCCAGCTGGTCGCGGGCGGCGGCGGCGTAGCGCTCGCGCACGGCCTCGTGGGTGTCTCTTGCGGTGTTCACGGTGCTCCTGCTTCGATGGATGTCGAATCAACTGCCAAGCGAAGCATGTCCTTCTACTTTGGCATGTGTCAAGATAGGGCGATGAGCATCCTCGAGTCCGTGCCGCGGGAGCAGGCCGTCACCTGCTGCGGACTGGCGACCTCACCGGTGACGCAGGCTGATGCTGTGCGTCTGGCGCCGGTCTTCAAGGCGCTCGGTGACCCGGTCCGGCTGCGGATGGTGTCGATGATCGCGGCCCAGCCCGAGTTGTGTGTCTGCGAGATCACCCCTGCCTTTGACCTGTCGTCGGGGACGATCTCGCACCACCTGAAGCTGCTGCGCGAGGCCGGCCTTGTCGACTGTGAGCGGCGCGGGACCTTTGTCTACTACTGGGTCAACCCCGAGGCTCTCGGGGCGCTCTCCACGCTCCTCGCAGTCACCGAGCCGGCCTGATCGCGGGGGTACCCCCCTTCGCTTTGACGGGGTGGCCTCCGCCGCGGTCCCATGGGGACATGACCGACCTCGCGATCGTTGACGCTGCATCCACCCCGCTCCAGGCCCGGGTGGGGACCAAGTTCGCCTATGGCACGCAGGGTGTCCGTGAGGCGCTGCTGTCCTTCGCCGTGTCCAATGCGCACGACATCATCGAGGAGGAGATCCTCATCCACGCGGGCGGCAAGCAGATCGAGGCTCGCGAGCTCGCCGGCAACCACGGCACCCGCCTGCACCTTGTGGAGGGCGTCGGTGACGGCTGGCTCGAGGTCACCTACTCCGCGCTCGTCGACATCACGCGTCCCACGGGCGACCAGGTCGGCCCCGAGATCGACTTCGACCGGTGGGTCTTCACGCGCCCGAGCCGCTACGCGGAGTCCGACCGGCTCGCGCCGATGGCCGCGCAGCTCTTCCCGGACCAGTCCGGCTTCGAGCGGGTCAAGGCCGTCGCGCTCTGGGTCAACACCCACATGTCGTACATCTCCGGCGCAAGCCGCGGGACCGATGGCGCCGTGGACTCGATCCTCCAGGCGTCGGGCGTCTGCCGCGACTTCGCCCACGTCGTCGTCGCACTCCTGCGCGCCCTCGGCACGCCGGCGCGGCTCGTGTCGGTCTATGCGCCGGGCCTGCAGCCGATGGACTTCCACGCAGTGGCCGAGGTCTGGGTCGAGGGGGCATGGCACATCGTCGACGCGACGAGCATGGCGCCGCGCGAGGCGATGGTCCGCATCGCGACGGGCCGTGACGCCGCGGACACCGCCTTCCTCACCACCCGGGGTGGCCGGATGACCTTCAACCGGCAAGAGGTCACAGCGGTCCTCACCGAGGGTCAGCTGCCCCG
>JAKDKQ010000413.1 GCA_030453295.1 Janibacter sp. | reverse complement strand
CTAGCCGCGGGTCGGGACAACCAGCCCGAGCGCCTCGGCCCTGGCCACGACCGCGGACTCGTCTCGGTCCAGCGAGGCGGCCAGCTCCTCGAGCGGCAGTCCGAGATCGGCGCCGTCACGCAGCTCGTCGTCGTCCTGCGCGGACCAGCCATCGCCCTGCACCACGGCGGTGCGCACGCTGCCCGCCGTGCCGGGGTCGGCGACCGTGCCGGTGAGCCCGCGCTTGACGGGATCAGCGACCGGCAGCACCTCCGGGGCGATCTCGTCGAGACGTCGCAGAGCCCCGAGGACGAGGTCACGATCGGTCGTCGGCCAGAAGGGCGGAAGGGATCGCTGCAGGAAGCCGGCGTAGCGGGCCTTGATCATCCGGTTGTCGAGGAAGGCGACCACGCCCCGGTCGTCACCCCGTCGGATGAGGCGCCCGGCTCCCTGCGCGAGCCGCAGCGCGGCATGCGTCGCCGACACGGCCATGAAGCCGTTGCCACCGCGCCGAGCGATCTCCTGCGTGCGCGCGGAGGACAGCGGGTCGTCCGGGCGGGGGAAGGGGATGCGGTCGATGAGCACGAGCTGGCAGCTGCTGCCGGGCACGTCGACGCCCTGCCACAGGGTGAGCGTGCCGAAGAGGATCGTCTTGGGGTCGCGCGCAAAGTTGCGTACGAGGGTGCCGATCATGTCCTCGCCCTGGCACAGGACGGTGTAGTCGTCGTCGAGCCGCTCGCGCATCGCCTCGGAGGCCTCCTTGGCCGCGCGCATGGAGGAGAAGAGACCGAGGGTACGCCCGCCGGCGGCCCGGACGAGGGCCTCGATCTCGTCGAGGGTCTGCGACGCGAGCCCGTCCCGGCCGGGGGCGGGCAGGTGCTCGGCGACGTAGGCGATGCCCTGCTGCTGGTAGTCGAAGGGCGACCCGACGTCCAGCCCGGTCCACTCCGGTGCGCCCGGCCCGCGCAGACCGAGGGTGCTGGCGACGGCGTCGAAGGTGCCTCCCAGCTCGAGCGTCGCGGAGGTGAGGATGACGGTGCGGTCGCGCACCGCCTCGTCCTCGTCGGTCGCGCCGGTGCCGAAGATCCGCTCGCGCATCCGCATCGCCACGCTCATCGGGGCCACCCGCAGCAGCGGCCCACGGCGCATGTCCCGACTGACCCAGATGACGTCCAGCTCGTGCTCCTGGAGCATCCGGCCAGCGGTCTCGTGCACCTCGTCGACGGACGCGAGCGCGATCTGGCGGGAGCCGTCGACCTGCTCGCCCTTGGGTGGCTTCATCTCGGTGAGCAGGTTGCGGCTGACATCGCGGCAACGTCCGAGCACCGTGGCCAGGGCGTCGGGGATCCCGGTCGTCAGGCGCCCCTCGGGCGCCTCCTCGAGCACGGCCTCGAGGTCCGTGGCCAGGTCGTCGAGCGCGTCGGAGGACTCGGCGAACTTGCGCGCACGCTTGGCCGCGGCCCGCACGCCTCCCGGCGCCAGCTCGTCGGTGACCGTGGAAGTCACCCGGTCGACGAGCTCGTGCGCCTCGTCAATGACGAGGACGTCGTGGTCCGGGAGCATCGGGCGCCCCTCGAAGGCGTCGATGGCCATGAAGGAGTGGTTGGTCACGATGACGTCGACGTCCTTGGCCGCCTCGCGGGAGCGCTCGACGAAGCACTCACCGACCATCGGGCACTTGGAGCCCAGGCACTCCTGCGCGGACACCGACACCTGGCGCCAGGCCTTCTCCGAGACACCGGGCACGAGCTCGTCGCGGTCACCGGACTCGGTCTCGCCGGCCCACTCGCGCACGCGCACGACCTCCTTGCCCAGCCACCCGGCCTGGGCGTCGGCCTCGCCGACGTCGAAGAGCCCGTCCTCGTCGTCGGGGAAACCGCCATCCGTCTTGTGCTTGCAGACGTAGTTGCGCCGGCCCTTGACGATCGCGTAGGTGGGACGACGCTTCAGGTGGCCGGCGAGGGCGTCAGCGAGCCGAGGCATGTCGCGGTCGACGATCTGGCCCTGCAGGGCGAGGGTCGCCGTCGCGACGACGGCCGGCTTGCCGACCCGCTGGGCGTGCTCGACGGCGGGGACGAGGTAGGCCAGCGACTTGCCGGTGCCCGTGCCGGCCTGGACGAGCAGGTGCTCCTGCGTGTCGATGGCCCGGGCGACGGCCACGGCCATCTCGACCTGACCCTCACGGGTGGAGCCACCCACTCCCCCGACGGCGGCGGCGAGCAGGGATTCGACAGTCGAGGACACGCGACCACCCTAAGTCCCCAGAGCGACAGCCCCATGC
>JAKDKQ010000412.1 GCA_030453295.1 Janibacter sp. | reverse complement strand
CCACGCGACCTCCTCTTCAGAGTCGGCCGACACCCCCGTGACGAAGGGGGAGGACCCCGAGCTCGCGCCGACCCGCCGCTCCGCCCGCCACGAGTCGAAGAAGCGCCCGGCGTGGCTCTTCCCCCTCGCCGCGGTCCTCGTGCTCGCCCTGTGCGGGGGTGGCGCCTTCGCCGCCCTGGGCGGCAGCGACAGCACGGACTCGGCCTGTGGCGGGACGGCGATCACGGTCGCCGCGACCCCCGAGATCGCTGCGCCCCTCGAGGAGGCACTGTCCAAGGTCAAGGACAAGGACGAGTGCGCGGAGTTCGACGTCACCTCGACCTCCGCCGCGGACGCCGCGCGTGGCATCAACGACGGCCAGGCACCCGACGTGTGGATCCCAGACAGCTCCACGTGGATCGACGCCATCGACCCGAGCAAGACCAAGGGCCAGTGGATCGAGGGGCAGTCCATCGCCGCCTCGCCGGTCGTCCTCGCCAGCGGCGACGACCAGGACAAGAAGGTCACGACGTTCCAGTCCTGGGGCACCCTGCTCAACCAGGACGGTGGTCTGCGGATGGCCAACCCGGACTCCGACACGGCCAGTCGTCTGGCCTTCCACGCCAGCCGCATCGGTCAACCCGACCGCATCGGTCTGGAGACGGGCGAGCGGCTGATCTTCATGTCGCGCTTCGCCGCTCCGTCGCTCAACAAGCTCTTCGCCGACTACACCGCGGACCAGAAGAAGACGCAGCCCTTCCCTGCGTCCGAGCAGCAGATCGCGCAGTACAACGAGGACAACCCGGACGTCACGCCCCTTCACGCGGTGATGCCGACCAAGGGGACCCTGTCCCTGGACTACCCGTGGATCATGAACCCCGAGCTGAGCGGCGATGTCCTCAAGACCGCTGACAGCGCCCGGACCGAGCTCGGCACCCTCGAGATGCGTGACGCGCTGACCGCGGCGGGCTTCCGCACCTCCAACGGCTCAGGAGGGCCGGAGATCGCCGGCGAGCCCGCCGCCGAGCTGACCGAGCTGGAGCCCCTCGACCGCAGCGAGCGCGTCGCCGCCGTCGACCAGTGGGACAAGATGCGCACCGACATGCGCATGCTCGCAGTCATCGATGCCTCCGGGTCGATGCAATTTGCCAGCCCCACCCCGGGCATGACCCGCTGGGATGTCACCAAGGGCTCGCTCTCCACGGGAGCGAGCATCCTGCCGGCCGGCAGTCAGGTCGGCGCGTGGATCTTCAGCACCGACCAGGCCAAGGGGCGCGACTACCGCGAGCTGTCACCCGTCAAGCGCCTGGACTCCAAGGACGGGTCCGGCTCCCACCGCGAGCGTCTGCTCACGCTCATCGAGGACGGCGACAAGTACCTCGGCGGCGACACCGGCCTCTACGACTCGATCTGGGCGGCCCACCAAAAGATGGTCAAGGAGTACGACGCCGACTACGTCAACTCCATCGTCGTCTTCACCGACGGCGAGAACGACGACCCCAACGGCGGCCTGACCCTCAATCAGCTGCTGAAGAAGCTCGACGACGCCTATGACCCCGAGAAGCCGGTGCGCGTCATCACCATCGGCATGGGTGAGGCCGATCCGACCGCCCTGCAAAAGATCTCCGACGAGTCAGGTGGCACGAGCTACATCGCCGAGACCCCCGACGACATCGAGCGGGTCTTCGTGCAGGCGCTGCTGGCGCGCAGCGGGGGCTGAGCGACCTCCTCGGGACCGTCGCGGCGCGACCGGCCCCAAGTGGTGGCGGTCGCGCGCCGCGAGCACGGCGGCCTCGTCCCGGACGTCGACGACGAGCGCCTCGGCGCGCTCGCCGAGGGCGGCCGCCGCCTCCTTCGCCGCGGGCTCGTCGACATCGGTGACGAGGACGGTGTACCCGCGCTCGACGAGGAGGGTGGCGATCTGTCGGCCGAGGCCCCGACCGGCTCCGGTGACGACGGCACCCTTCGGCGAACGGGGTGGGGTGCTGGCCCTCATCGACGGCCCGCGGTGATCGTGCCGTAGTCGATCCCGCCGTGGTTGAAGGTCGGCACGATCGGCCAGAAGCGCTTCCACGGGGCGAGCTCGCTCGAGGGGAGGATCTGCAGCCACCGCGGGTCCCTCTTCGACGGGTCCGCGAGGGTCTTCTCCTTGACCATCGAGTCGTACTGGTCGAGCGAGTCCTCGAGGGTGTTGCCGTTGGGGCAGATCTCGCGACCGTACTGCTGGTGGTAGATCTTCACGCCGGGGATCTTCGACTGCTCGGGCTGCCAGTTGTCCAGGGCGA
>JAKDKQ010000411.1 GCA_030453295.1 Janibacter sp. | reverse complement strand
GAGAGCTTGCCGATCTGGTCGTCGTACTGGATCGACTCGAAGCCGACCTCGTCCTTGGTGCGCATGAGCGCTTCAACTGCCACCTGTCCATCGGACATCGGCAGGGTGAAGGAGATGTCGGTGCGGCCGGTGTCGGCCTCGGACACGTTTTGCACGATCATGTCGATGTTGACCTGCGCCTCGGCGACGGTCGTGAAGATCTGGCCGGCACGGCCGGGCTGGTCCGGCACACCGACGACGGTGATCTTGGCCTCGCTGTCGTCGTGGGCGACTCCGGCGATGATCGGTTCTTCCATGTCCTCGGCTCCTTCAGGGTCGGGGGGCAGGACCCACGTGCCTTCCTTCGAGGAGAAGGACGAACGCACGTGGATGGGCATGTTGAAGCGGCGCGCGTACTCGACGCACCGCAGGTGCAGGATCTTGGCGCCGCTGGCTGCCATCTCGAGCATCTCGTCGTGCGAGATGCGGTCGATCTTGTGGGCTGTGGACACGATCCGCGGGTCGGCGGTGAAGATGCCGTCGACGTCCGTGTAGATCTCGCACACGTCGGCTTCGAGGGCCGCGGCCAGAGCCACAGCGGTCGTGTCCGAGCCGCCGCGACCGAGGGTCGTGATCTCCTTGGTCCCCTGGCTGACGCCCTGGAACCCGGCCACGATGACGATGTGCTTCTTGCCCAGTGCCTCGGTGATCCGCCCCGGCGTGACGTCAATGATCTTGGCCTTGCCGTGGGACGCATCGGTGATGACGCCTGCCTGGCTGCCGGTGAAGGACCGCACGCTGTGCCCCAGGTCCGCGATGGCCATCGCGACGAGGGCCATCGACATCCGCTCTCCCGCGGTCAGGAGCATGTCCATCTCGCGCGGCGGTGGGACGGGAGAGACCTGCTCGGCAAGATCGAGCAGCTCATCGGTCGTGTCTCCCATGGCAGAGACGACGACACACACGTCGCTACCGGCTTTTTTGGTTTCGACGATGCGGTGTGCGACGCGCTTGATGCTCTCGGCATCAGCCAGCGACGATCCGCCGTACTTTTGGACAACCAGACTCAAGGAATGCTCCGTGAATTGTTCGCGGGTCCGGCCCGGACTCGGACCGGCGCGGCTCTTAGAGGATAACGACCGGAGCAGGCGGGCCCGCTTCTCGTCCATCAGCAGATGCCTGTCGAGACCCAGACGTGACGTTGGAACGCGCGGGTCGACGGGCTGGCCTGGTGTCGATGAGATCTGTGACACCCGAGGTCACGAGGCTCGTCAGGGATGGAGCGCGTCGAACTCCGCCTCGCCGACCACATCGGCGTCGGCGTCGAGCCGCAGATGCGCCAGGAGGGTCTGCAGCACCCGCACGGCCATCGCAGCCCGGTCCCCCCAGTCGGCGAGGTAGCTGTACTGCCACCACCACAGGGCTTCGACCGGTCGGCCGGCGTCATGGTGCGCCAGCCCGTGGGCCAGGGCCGCGGCGACAGCCGCCAGGTCATTGCTCAGGGATCCCGTCGTGGTCTCGACGGAGGTCACGGGGTCGACCACGTCCGCGTACTCGTCGATCCCCTCGAGGAGCTGGGCGAGCCCCACCCGCAGGGGGTCGAGCTCGGTGTCTGGTCCGGGGTCGCGCTCGAAGCGCTCCTCGAGCACCACATCGGCGATCGCGCCCAGACGCGCGCCGACCAGCTGCACCTGGCTCGTCGTGAGGAGCAGGAGGGGGATGGCGCTCTCCGGCGCGGCACCGGAGGCGATGTCAGCGACGGTCGCCAGCCAGGTGCGGGCCTCAGCCGCGCACTCGTCCGCAAGCAGGGTGGTCTCATCAGGCATTGAGCAACTTCCTCCCCTCGAAGGCCCGGCCCAGGGTGACCTCGTCGGCGTACTCGAGGTCGCCACCGACCGGCAGGCCGGAGGCCAAGCGGGTGACGCGGATGTCGAAGGGGGACAGCAGCCGGGCCGTGTAGGACGCCGTCGCCTCGCCCTCGAGATTGGGGTCCGTGGCGATGATGACCTCGGCGACACCGCCGTCGGACAGTCGCGCCATGAGCTCGGTGAAGCGCAGGTCGTCCGGACCGACACCGTCCATCGGGCTGATGGCGCCACCGAGGACGTGATAGCGGCCGCGGAACTCGCGGGTCCGCTCGATCGCCACGACGTCCTTGGGCTCCTCGACGACACAGATCGCGGTCGCGTCACGTCGGGGGTCTGCGCAGATGCGGCACTGCGCGCCCTCGGCCACATTGCCGCAGGTCTCGCAGAAGGTGACCTTGTCCTTGACGTCGCTGAGGGTCT
>JAKDKQ010000410.1 GCA_030453295.1 Janibacter sp. | reverse complement strand
CCTCCATCTTGCCGCCGCGCAGGGTCTTGGCCCCCTGCTCCCCCATCACCCACGCCAGGGCATCCACGACATTGGACTTGCCCGATCCGTTGGGCCCGACGATGCAGGTGATCCCCGGCTCCAGCCGCAGGTGGGTCGCGGACGCAAAGGACTTGAAGCCCTTGAGGGTGAGGCTCTTGACGTACACGAGCGGGACACTCCTCGGGCCGACGGCGGACGATCCCGGCCACTCTACGGTGCGAGGGTCGCCCCGTGCCGTGCTCAGGCGGTGAGGACGATCGGGTCACCGTCGGTGATCGCGATGGTGTGCTCGCTGTGGGCGCCGCGGGAACCGTCGGCGCTGCGCAGGGTCCAGCCGTCGGGGTCGGTGTAGATCTCGTCGGTGGTGGCCAGGAACCACGGCTCGATCGCGATCGTCAGGCCGGGCCGCAGCGGGATCCCGCGCCCGGGGCGTCCGTCGTTGGAGATGTGCGGGTCCCCGTGCATCTCGCGGCCGACGCCATGGCCACCGAAGTCGGTGTTGATCGAGTAGCCCTCGCTGCGCGCGACGGCGGCGATCGCGGCACCGATGTCACCGGTCTTGTTGCCCGGTCGGGCGACCTCGATGGCGGCAGCGAGCGCCCGCTCGGTGGTGTCGATGAGGCGCAGGTCCTCGGGGTCGGGGGTCCCGACGACGAAGGAGCGTGCGGCGTCGCTGACCCAGCCGCCCACGGACACGGCGAAGTCGACGGACAGCAGGTCGCCGTCACGGAGCCGGTAATCGTGCGGGAGTCCGTGCAGGACAGCGTCGTTGACCGACGTGCACAGCACCTTGCCGAAGGGGCTGGCCCCGAAGGAGGGGTGGTAGTCGATGTAGCAGGAGCTCCCGCCAGCGGCACGGATCATGTCGTGGGCGAGGGCGTCGAGCTCGAGCAGGTTGGTGCCCACCGTGGCGGTCTCGCCGAGCCGCTGGAGGACATCGCGCACCAGCTGTCCTGCGGGCCGCATGGCCTCGATCTCCTGGGGGGTCTTCAGCTCGATCATGCGTCTGTGTCCTCTGCGGAGCCGGCCTGACGACCCGCGATCTGCTCGTGGTGGTGGATGACCTCGGCGATGACGAAGTTCAGGAACTTCTCCGCGAAGACCGGGTCGAGACCCGCGTCGCGGGCCAGGCCGCGCAGCCGGGCGATCTGACGATCCTCGCGGGCGGGGTCGGCTGGTGGCAGGTCGATGCTGGCCTTGAGCACGCCCACACTCTGGGTGGCCTTGAAGCGCTCGGCCAGGAGGTGGATCAGGGCCGCGTCGATGTTGTCGATGGACTGGCGCAGCCGCAGCAGCTCGGGATGTGTCTCGCTCACCCGGTCAAGGCTAGGTCACGTGGCGCGGGGGCCCAGACCCGATCTCACTTCTCGACGAAGCCGGCGATCCCTCCCTTCGCGCTGGCGTCCTGCCGGACCACGGCGGTGACGCTGCCCGGTCGGCGGGTGGTGGAGGGCTGCTCGCGCAGCAGCTCCTCGAGACGATCCAGTGCCGAAGGGAGCCCCTCCGCCACGACCTCGACCCTCCCGTCGTCCATGTTGCGGGCATGGCCGACGAGCCCGAGCTCGAGGGCCCTGGCCCGGGTCCACCATCGAAAGCCCACTCCCTGGACCCGCCCTCGGACGAACAAGGTCGCGCGCGCCGTGCTGCTCATGCCCGCGAAACTACCGGCCCCACGGTGCGCCTCCCCCACCGCGGCCCCCCGAATGCATAGCGTCGACCGCGTGGGTCAGCCAACCGCCACCGCCGACGTCGAGGTCCCCTCCGCGCCCGCTGCGGCCTCCCCCGAGGTCAGCACGCCCGCGATCAAGCGATCCGCTCGCGGGTACCTCGCCGGCCTCGACGGCCTGCGTGCCCTCGCCGTCGTCGCCGTGGTGATCTTCCACCTCGATCCCGCGTGGCTGCCCGGTGGCTTCCTCGGCGTCGACATCTTCTTCGTCATCTCCGGATTCCTCATCACGACACTGCTCGTGCGCGAGCGTCGCGACACCGGCCGGGTCGACCTGCGCGGGTTCTGGACCCGCCGGGCCCGCCGACTGCTGCCGGCTCTCCTCGTCGTCGTCCCGGCCGCCATCCTCATCGCCCGGACGGTCGAGGCCGACCTGCTCGTCGGGGTCCGCCGTCAGGCGCTCGGTGCCCTGACGTTTTCCACCAACTGGCTCGAGATCGCTCAGGGCAGCAACTACTTCGCCGCCAGCTCGCCGCAGCTGTTCATGAACTTCTGGAGCCTCGCGGTCGAGGAGCAGTTCTACCTCTTCTGGCCGC
>JAKDKQ010000409.1 GCA_030453295.1 Janibacter sp. | reverse complement strand
CGGACGAACTCGACATTGCTGCCCTCGGGCGGCACCGGGTTGACGGCCGGTGGCCGCCGCAGCCGGATGCCGTTGAGGTTCACGTTTTCGGGGAGTGCCACGACGGTGTGCGGGTTGCCCAGGTCGAGCGAGAGCGCGGAGTACGGCTCGGTGATGTCCTCGGCCTCCTCGACGTGGACGAGCGAGTCGAAGCCCTGCGCCTGCGCCTTGGCCTCGTCGACGAAGCGCCAGGTACCCATGTGGGTCACGACCTCGTCACCCTCGAAGCGGATCTGCCGGATGCCGGCCCGGGTGGCGATGGCGAAGGTCTCCCCCACCAGCCCCTCACGGCGCAACCAGGTCGCGAAGACCCTGGTGCCGTTGCCGCACATCTGGGCCAGCGTCCCGTCGGCGTTGCGGTAGTCCATGAACCACTCGGCCTCACCGGCCAGCGCCCGGACGTCCTCCTCGGCGGCCTTGGCCGTGCGGACGATACGGATCACACCGTCACCGCCGATGCCAGCCCGGCGGTCGGCGAGCAGCGCCACCTGTGCAGGGGCGAGGTCGAGCTCGCCGTCGAGGTCGGGGATGAGCACGAAGTCGTTTTCCGTGCCGTGGCCCTTGGTGAAAGGCAGGTTCATGGGGTCCATTGTGTCGGACGCGCGGCCAGCTCCAGCGCCGCCTCCCGCAGCCCGGCCCCGGCGGCGTCGAGCCACGCCACGCGCGGGTCGGGACGCCACCACGACTCCTGTCGCCGGGCATAGCGCCGCGTCGCGCGGGCGGTGTCGGCGATGGCCTCCTCGCGACCCCAGCGCCCGTCGAGCTCACCGAGCGCCTGGGCATAGCCGATCGCTCGCGAGGCGGTGCGCCCACCGCGCAGACCGGCCGCGTCGAGGCGGGCCACCTCGTCGAGCAGCCCGTCCTCCCACATCCCGCGGGCCCGGCGCTCGATCCGCTGCGTCAGCGCCTCCCAGTCGTCGCGCAGCCCGATGACGAGCGAAGGGCGGCGGTAGCGCTTGGTCGGCGCCGTCGCCGAAAAGGGTCGGCCGGTGATCTCGACGACCTCGAGCGCACGGATGATCCGCCGGATGTTGTTGGGCTCGATGGCCTCCGCGGCGGCCGGGTCGAGCTCACGCAACCGATGACGAAGGGCGTCGCTCCCCCCTTCGCCCTCGGCCTGCGCCTCGAGCCGGGCCCGCACGACGGGATCCGTCGGTGGGATCTCGAGGTGGTCGAGGGCCGCACGGACGTAGAGCCCGGACCCACCGGCGAGGACCGGCACGCGGCCACGCCCGAGGATCTCGGCGATCGTCGCCTCCGCCCGCGACTGGTAGTCGGCGAGCGTCGCCTCGTCGGTCACCTCGAGCACGTCGAAGAGGTGGTGCGGAATGCCGCGTCGCTGGTCGACCGGCAGCTTGTTGGTGCCGATGTCCATACCGCGGTAGAGCTGCATGGCGTCGGCGTTGACGACCTCGCCATCGAGCTCCTCGGCGAGGTCGAGCGCGAGATCGGACTTGCCGGTCGCCGTGGCGCCGACGACGGCGATGACCTGGGGGATCACTCGGTGTCGAGGTCCTCGTCGTCAAGATCCGGGTCGTCGTGGCCGAAGGGGTCGGGCCCCTCCCCCGGCAGCCAGGTCAGGCCGGGGACACCCCAGCCTTCGGCCTTGACAGCCTTGCGGGCCTTCTTCTTCCACCTGTCACCCAACCGGTCGACATAGAGGAAGCCGTTGAGGTGGTCGTACTCGTGCTGCATGCAGCGGGCGAACCACCCGGTCGCGGAGAAGGCGATCTCGTTGCCGTCCCAGTCGTAGCCCGTGACCTCGGCGCTCTCCCCACGACGAAGGGGGAAGGAGTAGCCCGGCACGGACAGGCAGCCCTCGGACTCGTTGTCGCGGTCGGGCTCGCCGACGGCCGGCTTCGCGGCCTTGACGTAGGGGTTGATGACATGGCCCAGGGTGGGGACGCCGTCGTCGTTGGCCATGCTCCACGTGTAGATCCGCAGGCCGAGACCGATCTGCGGTGCGGCCAGGCCAACCCCGTGGGCGGCCTCCTGCGTGGCGTACATGTCCTCGACGAGCGTGCGCAGCCGGGCGTCGAACTCGGTGACCGGCTCCGCACGGGTGTGCAGGACGGGTTCTCCCGTGATGGTGATGGGGTGGATCGTCATGGGCGGCATCTTCTCACCTGTGTCGCCACGCAGCAGACGAGCCCCGACGCCGTGGTGGCGTCGGGGCTCGTCAGGAGCGGTGGGACTCAGGCCTGCTTGATGGCCGAGATCTCGAGGTTGAGCGTGATCTTCTTGGAGAC
>JAKDKQ010000408.1 GCA_030453295.1 Janibacter sp. | reverse complement strand
CCTCGTGACCGGAGGCCAGCAACGCCGTCCCCACCCTGATCCCGAGGTCACCGCATCCGAGCAGCACAGCGCGAAGGGGGGACATGTCTCGTTGGTCTGTCGTCACCGGATGATCGTCCCACTCGGTGGGCGGCCCTAGGCTGCCCACATGACCCGACCCGACCCGCTGGCCCTCTGGGACGAGACCTCCAAGGACGTCCTTGCCGTGCTCCGCGACCTGACCGACGACGACTGGGCCAGGCCGGCGCTGCCGGGCTGGACGGTCAAGGACGTGCTGGCCCACCTCGCGCACCTGGAGTCGGAGGCTGCGGGGATGCCACAGCCCGAGGGCGGGCGCATCGACATCGCGGCCGAGGGCAACCGGCCGATGACCAGCGACATCACCGAGGCGGGCGTGGTCGCACGCCGCGGGCGTTCTGCCGCAGAGCTGCTCGACGAGCTCGAGACGGCCTGCGTCCGCCGTCGTGAGGTCCTCGCAGACCTCGACATCTCTGACCTCAAGGCGCCGGCTCCCGGGCTGGTCGGCGAGCTCGGCTGGGACCTGGCGACCTGGCTGCGCAACCGGCCGATCGACCTGTGGGTCCACGAGCAGGACATCCGCGTCGCGACCGGTCGTCCGGTGACGACGACCGGCGTCGGCGCGCAACACGTGGCCGGGCTGATGACCAAGGTCTTCCCGGTCACCCTGCGGCGCTTGCCGGCCGGCACGGCAGTCGTCGCCCGCATCACCGGCCCGCAGGGCCGGGTGCTCGCCGCCCGGGTGGGCGATGACGGGAGGGCCGCCCCCTTCGACCCGAGCGAAGGGAGCGACGTCACCCTCACGATGGACGACGCCACCTGGCTGCGGCTCACCGGTGGCCGGATCACGCCGGAGGAGGCCCAGGTCGAGGTGACCGGCGACGAGGGGACCGCGGCGATCGTCCTCGGGCGGCTCAACGTCACCCCCTGAGACCAGCGGTTGACGCGTGGTGCGCGACGCGGCGTAGCGTGCATCACATGGACTACCGACACCTCGGCAACAGCGGTCTCAAGATCAGCGAGATCGCCTACGGCAACTGGCTCACCCACGGCTCCCAGGTCGAGGCCGACGCCGCGACGGCGTGCGTGCGTGCGGCTCTCGACAACGGGATCTCGACCTTCGACACGGCCGACGTCTACGCCAACACCAAGGCGGAGAGCGTCCTCGGCGAGGCGCTCAAGGGCGAGCGGCGTGAGTCGCTCGAGATCCTTACCAAGGTCTACTGGCCGACCGGTCCGGCCGGGCACAACGACTCCGGCCTGTCCGCCAAGCACATCCGCGAGTCGATCGACGGCTCGCTGCGTCGCCTGCAGACTGACTACGTCGACCTCTACCAGGCGCACCGCTACGACACCGAGACGCCGCTCGAGGAGACGATGCAGGCCTTCGCCGACGTCGTGCGCCAGGGCAAGGCCCTGTACATCGGCGTCAGCGAGTGGACCGCCGACCAGATCCGCGAGGGTCACCGCCTCGCCTCGGACCTCGGCATCCGCCTGGTCTCCAGCCAGCCGCAGTACTCCATGCTCTGGCGCGTCATCGAGGACGAGGTCGTCCCCACGTGCGAGGAGCTCGGGCTCTCGCAGATCGTGTGGAGCCCGGTCGCGCAGGGGATCCTCACCGGCAAGTACCTGCCCGGCCAGCCCCTGCCCGAAGGGAGCCGCGCCGCCCACGAGGAGGTCGGCGGCTCGATCTCCGGTCGGGTGAACGACGACGCGCTGCTCACCGCGGTCCAGGGCCTGAAGCCGGTCGCCGACGAGGTCGGCCTGTCGATGGCGCAGCTCGCCGTCGCGTGGGTCCTGCAGAACTCCAACGTCGCCGCCGCCATCATCGGTGCCTCGCGCCCCGAGCAGGTCGTCGAGAACGTCAAGGCGGCCGGCGTCACGCTCGAGCCCGAGGTCCTGGCCACGATCGACACCGTCCTCGGCGAGCACGTCCAGCGCGACGCGGGCCTGACCGCGGCCAACGCCCCCACCAAGCGCCCCAGCTGACCGACGACAGCCCGACCCGATGGCTCCCCCATCGGGTCGGGCTGTCGCGTGCTGCCTGCGCCTCAGCCGCCCAGACCGGCCGTGCCGAGCCACGGACCGGTGAGGTCCGCGATCGACTGGGTGAGCGCCTTCTGCAGGAGGGGGCCGAAGGTCACCCGCCGGACCCCGGCGTCGCGCAGCTCCTGCAGCGTCCCGGTCGGGGAGCCGTCCACCGGGTGCGCGGTGACATTGACCGGCAGCGAGGTCGCCGCCATCAGCGCGGCGAGGCTCGCGGCGTCGGGGA
>JAKDKQ010000407.1 GCA_030453295.1 Janibacter sp. | reverse complement strand
TCGGAGGCGTCTGGGTTCCTGGTGGTCCCCCCGGTCTTCAACACCGGTGAGGCCGAGCATCTCGGTCTGGCGGGTTCGATTCCCGTCCGCCTCCGCCAGTCTCCACCCTGACGAAGGGAGCGCCACCCGTGAGCGAGGACCCGCGCCGGGCCATCCCCCGCACGGACACCGTGCTGGCTCAGCCTCCCTTCGTCGCAGCGGCCGAGCAGCTGGGTCGCGTCGTCGTGCACAACGCCGTCGTCGCGGCCCAGCAGCGAGCCCGTGACGGTGAGCTCGCACCCGACGAAGTCGTCGGCGCCGCCCTCGCAGCCCTGCCCACCCGGACGAGCTCACTCACCCCGGTGCTCAACGCGACGGGCGTCGTCGTCCACACCAACATCGGGCGAGCCCCCCTCTCCCCCAGCGCGATCGACGCCGTCGTCGATGCCGCCGGATACGTGGACGTCGAGATGGACCTGGCCACCGGCGCGCGCAGCCGGCGGGGAGCGGGAGCGCTGGGCGCCCTGCTCGAGGCGGTCCCGGACGCCGCAGGTGCGTTGGTGGTCAACAACGGCGCGGCGGCGCTGGTCCTCGCGACCACCGCACTGGCCGCCGGACGCGAGGTGGTCGTCTCCCGCGGGGAGATGGTCGAGATCGGTGACGGCTTCCGCCTGCCCGACCTGATCGCCTCGACCGGCGCGCGGCTGCGCGAGGTGGGCACGACCAACCGGACCCACCTGCGTGACTACGCCGACGCGATCGGGCCGGAGACGGGGTGCGTGCTCAAGGTCCATCCGAGCAACTTCCGGGTCGACGGGTTCGTCACCTCGGTCGGGCTGGACGAGCTGCGAGGGCTCACTCGTCCTGATGGCTCGAGCGTGCCGGTCGTCGCCGACATCGGCTCCGGTCTCCTCTCCCCCGACCCGCTGCTGCCCGACGAGCCGGATGCGACGACCTGGCTGCGCGCCGGCGCCACGATCGTCACCGCGAGCGGCGACAAGCTGCTCGGCGGACCGCAGGCCGGGCTCGTCCTCGGTGACGCGGAGGTCGTCGAGAAGCTGCGCCGGCATCCCCTCCAGCGTGCGCTGCGCGTCGACAAGCTCGCCCTCGCCGCGCTCGAGGCGACCGTGCGTGGACCCGTCCCACCCGTGACGGCGGCGCTGCACGCAACCGCCGACGACCTGCGGCCCCGTGTCGAGGCACTCGCCGCCGAGGTCGGTCGCGAGATCGTCCCGGTCGAGGGTCGAGTCGGTGGCGGGGGCGCCCCCGGGGTCCCACTGCCAGGATGGGCCGTCGAGATCCCCGTCGCTGCGGTCGAGCGACTACGCCAGCCCGAGGGTGACCTGCCGGTCGTCCTCGCCCGGGTCGAAGGTGGCCGCGGCCTCGTCGACCTGCGCTGCGTCCCCGCCGACCGCGACGCCGACGTCGCCGCGGCGGTGCGAGCAGCGCTGGGGCACAGCGACACTGGCGCGACCCTCCCTTCGTCGTCATGAGGAGGGTGCTCGCCACTGCCGGGCACGTGGACCACGGCAAGTCGACACTCGTGCGCGCGCTCACCGGGCGCGACCCCGACCGGCTGCGCGAGGAGCGCGAGCGCGGGCTGACCATCCAGCTGGGCTACGCGTGGACGACGCTACCGAGCGGTGCCGAGGTCGCCTTCGTCGACGTGCCGGGTCACCAGCGGTTCGTCGGGACGATGCTCTCCGGGCTCGGGCCGGCGCCAGCGGTGGTCTTCGTCGTCGCGGCCGACCAGGGATGGCAGGCGCAGAGCCGCGAGCACCTCGCGGCCGTGCAGGCACTCGGCATCACCGACGGTCTGCTCGTGCTCACCCGCTGCGACCTCACCGACGAGCCGCGGCGCGACCAGGTGCTGGCCGAGGCCACCCGACGCCTGGCGGAGGCCGGGCTCGACGTACCGGCGGTGGCGGTGTCAGCCGTCCGCGGCGACGGCCTGGACGCGTTGCGGGGCGCACTCGACGACCTGGCCGCACGACTGCCCGAGCCGGATCCCGTTGCGCCCGTGCGGCTCTGGGGCGACCGTAGTTTCACGGTCTCGGGCGCGGGGACTGTCGTGACCGGCACGCTCGGCGCCGGCACGATCCGGGTCGGCGATCGGCTGACCCTGCTGGACCACGGGCGCGCTCGTGAGGTGATCGTGCGCGGGCTGCACAGCCAGGACTCCGCGCGCGACGAGGTCGGCCCCGTCTCGCGGGTCGCGGTCAACCTGCGCCGCGTCGAGTCCGACGAGGTCGGCCGCTCGCTGGTGCTGCTCACGCCGGGAGCCTTCGAGCTCGCCGCCACGATCGATGTCGCG
>JAKDKQ010000406.1 GCA_030453295.1 Janibacter sp. | reverse complement strand
CCACGACGGTCGCGGTCACGGCCTCGATCCACTTGGGGTCGGCCAGCGCGAAGACAGCGACCTCGGCCACGTCGGGGTGGGTGTAGATGGCCTCCTCGACCTCGCGGGAGGCGACATTTTCGCCACCGGTCTTGATCATGTCCTTCTTGCGGTCGACGATCGTGATCCTCCCTTCGTCGTCCGCGACGGCCAGGTCACCGGAGTGGAACCAACCGCCGGCGAAGGCCTCGGCGGTCTTGGCCTCGTTGCGCCAGTAGCCGGCTGCGATCTGCGGGCTGCGGTGCACGACCTCACCCACCTCACCGACGGCGACCTCGTTGCCGTCGTCGTCGACGAGCCGGGTCTCGACGTTGAGCACCGGGCGACCGGCCGAGCCCGCGTGGCTCAGCTGCTCGTGCGGCGGCAGGATTGTCGCGACCGGGGCGAGCTCGGTCTGGCCGTAGAAGTTCCACAGGTTGAGCTCCGGCAGCCGCTGCAGGATCTCCTTGAGCACCTCGACCGGCATGGCCGCCGCCCCGTAGTAGCCCTTGCGCAGCGAGGACAGCTCTGTGGAGTCGAAGTCGGCGTGCCGCAGCAGCCCGATCCACACCGTCGGCGGCGCGAAGTACTTCGTGATCCCGTGCTCGGCGATGGCGCGCAGCACTGCCCCCGGCTCCGGCGCGGGCAGGATGATGCTCGTCGCGCCCAGCATGATGTCCGGGCCGAGGAAGCAGTCCAGCTGTGCGCAGTGGTAGAGCGGCAGGGTGTGCAGGTCGATGTCGTCGCCGGTCATGCCACCGTCGATGATCGCGCTCAGGTACTCGGCCTGCAGGGCACGGGAGGTGAGCAGCGCCCCCTTCGGCCGCGACTCGGTGCCAGAGGTGTACATCAGGCGGATCGGGTCGTCGTCCGCGACGAGCGGTGGCGTCCAGTCGGAGGCATCGGTCCCGACGAGATCGGCGAAGGGGGTCCACCCCGCGGCCTCTCCCCCGGAGACGATGCGCGTGGTCACCTCCTGCCCGCTGCTCTCGATCGCGGACTGCGCCGTCGCGACGAACTCGGGCTGGGCGACGAAGGCGACCGGCTCGGCGTCGCCGAGGATCCAGCCGACCTCGTCGGCGGTGAGCATGAAGTTGATCGGCACGAGGATGGCCCCAAGGCGCGCGGCGCCCCAGGCGATCGCGGCGAACTCGGCGCTGTTGCGGCTGAGCAGGGCGACCCGGTCCCCCTTCGCCACGCCGCGCTCGGCCAGACCGGCGGCCACGGAGCTGACGATCGCGTCGAGCTCGCGGAAGCTCCACCGGGTCTCCCCGTCGATGATCGCCGTCTTGTCGCGGAAGCGGGCAGCGCTGCGGCGCAACACCTCTCCCAGTCCGTTGGCGCGGGCAGTGGCCATCTCGGTCGTCGTCGACATGACCGCAGTCTGCCCCGGGACGCGGCTTGGCGGAAGGGCGGGGACGCCCGCCACCGAGCGGCTGTCGGCGCCCGGCCCTATCGTCCACGCATGGACGGACACGCACTCATCACGCAGTACTGGCGCGCCTGCGAGGAGCGGGACTGGGAGACCTTCGGGCAGGCGGTGGCGCCCGACGTCGTCTACCGAGATCCCCAGACCCGCGAGATCGTGCGCGGTCGCGCCGACTACGTGGCCTTCAACCAGACCTACCCCGGTGACTGGCACCTGACCGTCGAGCGGGTCATCGCCCAGGACGACGAAGGGGTGAGCTGGACGACCTTCGCCGTCGGCGACGAGACCATGACCGGCCTGTGCTTCTTCCGCTTCAGCGATGGTCTGATCACCGAGATCGACGACTTCTGGCCCGAGCCCTACGAGCCGAAGACTCGAGAGACTCCGGTCGTCGGGCGCTACTGAGCAGACACGGCACGTCCGGCGGCGCATCGCATGCGGTGCATCATCGTCGCCGAGGGCACGACCCGTCCCGTGCGATAGGTCGAGAGCCGGCTGCGTGAGGTACCGACGCTGCGCGCGAACTCCTCCGTGGTCATGCCGGAGTCAGCCACCAGTTGCCGCACCTCATCGGCCACCGCCGCTCGCTCTCGCTCCTCTGCTTGGTGCCGCGCCCGCGCAATCGCGCGAGTGAGCAACGGCCCCACGCCATACGGCGACTCGTAGGACAGGTAGTCCTCCACCTGTCGGGCCACCGGCCCCCACGGATCCGCATCAATGGCCCGGGTCAGGACGATCCAGTCGGTGATCGAGCCCCGCTCGATGACGGTGACGATCGCCTCGTAGGGCCAAGTCTCGACGGGCGCACCCGGATCGACGTCGACATTGCGGAAGGAGACGCTCACGA
>JAKDKQ010000405.1 GCA_030453295.1 Janibacter sp. | reverse complement strand
CCCTTCCGCACCAACCGTCGCTTCAAGTTGCTGTCCGAGGGGCAGCCGGCCACCCGCCTGTCCACGGCCTTCGACTCGGTGACCCTCTACGGCCGTGACCCGGGCGAGCGTCCCGACATCTACGGCAAGGTCGGCACCTCGGGCGTCTCGGTCGCGACCCTCGACGACATGAAGGCGCTGTACTCCGGATTCGACCTGCTCTCAACGACGACGAGTGTCTCGATGACGATCAACGGCCCGGCGCCGACGGTCCTGGCCTTCTTCCTCAACACCGCGATCGACCAGCAGGTCGAGGCCTTCCGCGAGCGCGAGGGCCGTGAGCCGTCCGGCGCCGAGGCCGAGGAGCTGCGCGGGCACGCCCTGCAGAATGTGCGCGGCACGGTCCAGGCGGACATCCTCAAGGAGGACCAGGGGCAAAACACCTGCCTCTTCTCCACCGAGTTCTCGCTGCGGATGATGGCCGACATCCAGGAGTGGTTCATCGAGCAGGGCGTGCGCAACTTCTACTCGGTGAGCATCTCCGGCTATCACATCGCCGAGGCCGGGGCCAACCCCATCAGCCAGCTCGCCTTCACCCTGGCCAATGGCTTCACCTACGTCGAGGCCTACCTCGCGCGGGGTATGGACATCAACGACTTCGCGCCCAACCTGTCCTTCTTCTTCTCCTCCGGAATGGACCCGGAGTACTCGGTCCTCGGCCGCGTCGCTCGCCGCATCTGGGCCGTCGCGATGAAGGAGAAGTACGGCGCCAACGACCGCAGCCAGAAGCTGAAGTACCACATCCAGACCTCCGGCCGGTCGCTGCACGCGCAGGAGATGGACTTCAACGACATCCGCACCACGCTGCAGGCGCTCAACGCCCTCTACGACAACGCCAACAGCCTGCACACCAATGCCTATGACGAGGCCGTCACCACGCCCTCGACGGAGTCCGTGCGCCGGGCCCTGGCGATCCAGCTGATCATCAACCGCGAGTGGGGGCTGTCGATGAACGAGAACCCCCTCCAGGGCAGCTACATCATCGACGAGCTCACCGATCTCGTCGAGGAGGCCGTCCTCACCGAGTTCGACCGGATCAACGATCGCGGCGGTGTCCTCGGCGCGATGGAGACCGGCTACCAGCGCGGCAAGATCCAGGACGAGTCGATGCTCTACGAGCACGGCAAGCACGATGGCTCCGTGCCGATCATCGGCGTCAACACCTTCCTGCGTGAGGACGGCGCGAAGGGAGAGCCCGACGAGATCGAGCTGGCCCGCGCCACCGAGGACGAAAAGGTCTCGCAGCTGCAGCGGGTGCGCTCCTATCAGGAGACCCACCGCGAGGAGGCCGAGCAGGCGATCGCGCGCCTCAAGGAGGCCGCGACCACCGACGCCAATGTCTTCGCGGTCCTCATGGATGCGGCACGGGTGTGCAGCCTCCAGCAGGTCACGGATGCCTTCTTCGAGGTGGGCGGCCAGTACCGGCGCAATGTCTGAGCGGGCTAGCGTGGCGGGGTGAGCACCGATCGTTGGCCTGCGCAGGTCTATGGCGAAGGGGAGGAGCCGGACTACCGCTTCTCCCTCGCCAACGAGCGCACCTTCCTCGCGTGGCTGCGCACGACGCTCGCGCTGCTCGCCGCCGGCGTGGCCGTCGACGTCCTCGACCTCGGGGTGTCCGACGGCTTCGCCCGGGGGCTGGCCGCGATGCTGCTCGCGCTCGGCGCCATCTGCCCCGTGCTCGCCTTCGCCCGCTGGGCGATGGCCGAGCGGGCGATGCGTCGCAGTGAGCCGCTGCCCTCGCTCGGTGTCGCCGCGGCCGTGGTCACAGGTGTCGTCCTCGTCGCCGCGGCCGTGCTCGCCGTCGTCATCGTCGGGTCGTGAGACGCAGATGAGCGAGCTTGCCCGGGCCGCACCCCACGGGGCGCAGCCCGAACGCACCGCGTTGTCCTGGCAGCGCACCGCACTGGCCAGCGCAGGGGGCGCCGCGATCATCGCCCGCCACTCCGGGGAGACGCTGGGCCCGGCCGCCGTGGTCATCCTGCTCGCCACCTTGGCCCTGGCGGCGACTGCCTTCGTCCTGGGCCGGCGTCGCTATGCGACTGCCCCTGTCGAGCCATCGCGGCGACGCGACGGCCGGGCCCCCTTCGCCCTCGCACTGGCGGTCACGGCGATGGCGCTCACCGAGCTCCTCGCCCTCACTGTCACGATGTCCTGATGCTGCACGACGACCTCGGCGCCCCCGTCGACCTCCCGCCCTCGATCGAGCGGGTGGTCTCGCTCGTCCCGAGCCTCACCGAGGCCATCGCCGAGAGCTGCCC